>JAESRR010000189.1 GCA_016764535.1 Cohaesibacteraceae bacterium
AGGACCACTACGCGCGCGAAATTACGCTCCCACCACCTTGATTGGTGGTTTTTTTATGCCTGAATTCCAGACAAGGATTGATCAGATGAACAAGGGACAGATTGTCAGAGCCTTTATTGTAATTGGACTTCTTGGTTTGATCCTCGGATTGGTTGGTATGTCGAATTCAAATGCTGCAGGGGCACCACAGAGTCCATGTTCCACACGAACAAAAATGGTTGAGTTGCTTACCAATCGATATCAGGAAGCAAAGACAGCTATGGGGCTGATATCAAATCGCGGCGTTATTGAATTGTATGTGTCTGCATCCGGTTCCTGGACAATGCTGATCACGAGTAGTAATGGCAAAGCGTGTATTCTGGCTGCAGGTAAATACTGGCAGACGACTGTTGCAGCGCCTGAAGGTGCGCCAGCCTAGCGAGAGATTACCCTTGCAACGATTGTTGAACTGCTATTTCTTCGGGATGATGTTGGTTGTAATATGGAATGAACAGAATGGATGTCGCGTACACGCTTGAAAATGATCTGGAAGTGAACACACCAATTGGTCTCAAATATAATCCGCCAATTGATGAAGTCACAGCTGCACGAGTCAGTTTCGGTTCAGCGTCTGCAGATGAACTATCTTCGATTCCCGACAATCAGGAAGTAATCATTCCTGCTTTTTATCCTGAGAACCGACTTCCACAATTGATGGGAGGTGTTTTGGAATTTCTATTTTTCTCGAAGAACATAAGGGAGAATTTGGATCGACTTGAACCAGGTGTACATAAATTCAAGACAGTTCGTTTGTTAAGTGAAAAACCAATAGAGAATAACACCAACCACGGGGTTTGGTATTTACTACTGCCTCCTGCGAGTATTGATTGTATTGATGAAAAGAACACGGAAATTATAAAGGGTCTACCAATAGAAAAACGAATGTTGCCGAGTGATAAAGAATCCAAATTACAACTAATTGGTAGCAAAATTCGTAATCGTCACTTGTGGAGGACGTATTTGAACCACAAAAAATCATTTTATACTTGTTCAGAAGAATTCATGAATGTCATCGAAAATGAACATTCCTCATTAAGAAAATCAAGAACTTGTGAAATTGTATGATGGTCCAAATTTCCATAACTTGCGATGACAATACAAACGGTATGGGTGCCGGGATCGTAAAATTCTATCGTGTTTTGTTTGGAATATTATGAAACTTATAGAACCCGTGAGCCAGAGCGTAGTAATATGGATACGCTTCTCTTAAAGCTAACTTTTTGGTTGCCTGAGCTCTTACCCAACTGCCCGCTTGTTTGAAAATGACAGCCACAACAAGTGCAGTAATAACAGCAATCCAGATATTCACATGACCAGACCACGAGAGCCATATGGCAAAGGGGACAGCCCCAAGGTACATGATATTCAACATCAGATTGGTTCGGTTGGTTGATGCCGGGTAGGCCATGGCAGTCAGCCCGGTAAACACACGGCGCTCGTTGTTAAAGTTTAAGGATATCAGGTGAGGTTTTTGGGTGCTGAGCACCTTAAAGTTTTCCCAGGTTGGAAGACCTCCAAGGTCTTTCAAAGCGTCAAGATTAGTAGCGTTTGCCGGATTTTTTGTAGCATCGTTGAGGAGTGATTGAATTTCCTCGTTGCTCAGAGTGTTGAACCTGGTGTCTTGACTACTCAAACTCGATACCTCCCGTTGGGTAATAAATATAACGGAAGAGCAAAGTAGAAAACAACACAAACAGGTGATGTGTAAAGTTCCAATGTCTACTTCATAGCCCGTTGTGAAAACCCGATGTCACTTTTGCCGCATTTGCTGCATTTGAAATTGAACAATTCCACCAGATCCTTGTGCAGGGTTGGATAGTTGAAACCTTCAAATCCCTTTTTGTTGGCGTATTTAATCATCCATCGCACATCAAGATCCTTGTGATGCCGACAATCGCGCGCTCTGCATTGAATGTTCAGCACTTCGCCTGAATCCAGCAGATATCCAAGTGTATTTGCGTTTATGTGAGGATTATCAATGTTCATGATATGTTCTTATTCGAAAAGGAGCTGGCATTCAATGCTGCCTTACCCGATTATTTCTCCACGATGCGATGTTTCCGATCCCGTTCACAGCGGATTGTAGGTTCAGGTTCCGCAATAAATGCCATCAAAAGTAAAAACCGCCCGCAAGACCAAACTGTCTGCAGAAGATTTGGCAGCAGCTCTGGGTGAAGTGTTGATGCAGGGCAAATCAGGGAAGGCCGGCAGTGCCGACTGAATTTGAAAAACTTGTCGAGATCGTTGATGCAATGAGTGACGGGCGTCGGGCGAGACTTGAAAGCCTGCTTGAAGACAAACTCAATCGACCATGGAAACCACAGCCCGGGCCCCAAACCGACGCGTATTATTCGCAAGCCGATTTGTTGCTGTATGGCGGGCAGGCAGGTGGTGGCAAGTCTGATTTGTTGATCGGCCTTGCGATCAATGAACACGAGGTCAGTGTTATCTTTCGGCAAACACATACCGATGCCAGATCACTGGAAGACAGGCTGGAAAATGTCGTTGAATTTGGCAAACTCAATCACTCCGATCATGTCTGGAAGTATGGAGATCAACGGATAGAATTTGGCTATCTGGAGAAACCCGGTGCCGAAAAGAAACATCAGGGCCGGGCCAAGGACTTTCTTGGTCTGGACGAAGGCGCGCAAATGCAGGCGCACAAGATCATTTTTCTGATGGGCTGGGTTCGTTCAACCAATCCAGAACAGCGCTGCAGGACGATTATGACCCGGCCGTTTTTTGGCATAAGCTGCGCCTACTCAGTGATAAACGCCCTTGCTACATATCCAGCGACTTAGCCAGTTGGCTGAAAGGCAAAGGTATGAACCATGTACGCGGTGCGCCCCACCATCCACAATCTCAGGGCAAGATCGAGCGTTGGCACCAAACCCTCAAGAACAGAATTATGTTAGAGAACTATTTTTTGTCCGGAAATCTAACACAGCAGATCGAAGCTTTCGTCGATCACTATACAACCACCGCTACCACGAGAACCTCAAGAATATCACCCCGGCCGATGTCTACTTCCGCAAGGCACAATCCATCTTAAACAAACGCGAAAGGATCAAACAAAACACCAACAAACAACGGCGCTTGCAATACCGCAAAGCCGACGCATAATATCAACAACAAAGATGAACCAGATCATCTCTTAAATCAGGCAGCCATTTGTCTCGAATAATATGACGACGGACAGTCGTGTGGTCTTTACCCTGCAAATGACCGTACGAGCAAAGCGCCACCCATTTGGCTCACCGATGGTACTGTAAACATATGGTGCGCTACCTTTGGAATTCCTAATCAGCCTATTGTGGATAGATGCCCTTGAGTGCACTTGCAATGTTGAGTGCGCAATCTCTAAGCTTTGGCAAAATCACAGTCTCCAGATGTTCCTGGGTGACCACATCGTTAAAATGGACCAGTGATAATGCGCCGCCGCCATCTGGCACAGGAACGGAAGCTACGGCCATATTTGGCCCAAGCTCTGTCAACAACCGCGCGGCATAGCCTTTGGTAGCCGCTGCCGTGATAGTCGATTTCGATCGGACGCACTCTTCATCGCTCGAAACGACGCGTCGGAGAATGGCCATTCGTTCGCCGTCGGGAATGCTTGATAGAAATGCGATACCAGCCGCACTTCCCAGAAGGGGGAAGCGCCGTCGCTCGAACAGTTTTAGTTTGATTGGCGCCCGTTCGCGATTGTTGGATTGGATCAGCATGGAGAGGCCGTCGATGACCAGATACTCGGCAGGCCATTTTATCTCTTCTGCCAGCAGATCAAGCGCAACTTGAATAAGACCCTCGATTTCATTGTTGCCCTTCATCGCGCGCGAAAGCGACAGCACTTTGGGCGTCACGCGGTAGGTCATGGTTTGAGCATCTCGCGCAACGTAACCTTCAGCCTGTAGTGCTTGCAAAAGCCGAACGACAGTAGCTTTCGGCAGCATACTCTCCGCAACGATCCGGCTGACAGTGACCGTTTCCAAATCATTCATTACAGCCAGCACTGCAAGCCCTCGAGCCAGGGCGCCACTCGGTGAATCTCTGAGGGTATCGTCAGCGTCGGCGTGTTTCACTGCCAGGTCCTGTTGCTAAGATTAGAAAGTACTATTTCCCACAGCAAAGACGCCAAATCAACCACCATGTAAGCCATCATCTACAGATCAAGACGAATACGGCCACCTTCCTCCCTGGCCCTTGAACAACAAAGAATCATCTTTTCACTCTGTTGTGCTTTGGACAGGACATAGTCACGATGCTCTACATCTCCCGACAAATAGCGGGTTGAGCAGACACCGCACAAACCATCAGAGCATTTCACATCAACGCTGATCCCCACGGTCTCCAATGCCTCTGTGACCTTTTGATCCGCTGACACTGGAATGATTGCACCAGTTGAGGCCAGCTCAATCTCGAAGTCTTTGTTTTCCCAATCACCTTCTTCCGGTATTGAAAAATACTCCCGGTGAAGGGCGTCTTCTGGCCAACCCAATCGTTCTGACGTCTCAAATACGGCATCCATGAAAGCGGCAGGCCCGCACGTATAAACATGATCGCCGACCTTATAGTCGTTCAACACCGTTTCGATATCCAGTCTTGCCTCGTCAGAGAAATGGAAATGAACGTGGTTCACCCAGGAAACAGCCTCCAGCTCAGGAATGAAGCCCGCCTGTCTGCGCGTTTTAGCTTTGTAATATAATTCGAATTGCGCACCGTCCCGGGCTAGTTCGTGGCCCATGGCAATCAGCGGTGTGACCCCAATACCACCGGCCAATAAGATGTGGCGGCCTTCGGTTTTCGCTACGGGGAAGTGATTTCGTGGCTGAGACACAATCACAGGTGCGCCTTCGTGCAACATGTGGTGGATCTTGAGTGAACCGCCGCGCCCCTGGTCTTCTCGCAGAATGCCAAGCTGGTATTTCGTGCGATCTTTCGGGTCACCCGCGAGTGAAAACTGACGGATGAATTGGGGCGTCACTGTAACATCAACATGTGCACCCGCGTTCCACTCTGGCAACAGTGTACCATCACGGGTGGAAATCTCGAACAGATCGACCTTGCCGTCCACTGAACTTTGCCAGCGCCTGGTGATTTTAGCAACAATCACCGGTGGCTTTACATCGGCTGGGCGAGGTTTGCTGACTAAATTGTGGGTGTCGCCACTTGCCTGTTTGTCTTGATACTCCCTGGGCGTCAGCGCATTCTCATATGCCACGATCCCTTTTTCACGTTCCAGCGGCCAGGGCATGGGCAGTGGCGGCGGCACCAGATCGACGGGATACATCGCCAGTGTCTGGTCCTCCCGCTTGAGGTCAATGTGTTTGTTCAATCCACGGGTATTGGACTGCTTTACTTGCTTGATTTTGCCGTCCTTTTGATCCCGTGCAATGTCCCACCACCATTTTTTGGACGGGTTGATCGTTCCCCGGTTAAGCCTGTCGTCTAATTGAGCCAGCCAGCTTGCCATCCGCGGCACATGCATTGCTGCCCAGCGAAAAGGGCGTTCCTGCACAAGCCCCGCCAGATTCCACGGACAGGTTTTCAGGCAACGCCCGCACATAGCACCTCCCAAATTGGTTGTGCGGTATTGGGTACATTTGGCGGTGTCAGCTTTCCAAATCTCGTAACCGTTAAACATCACCTTGTCGCCGGATGATATCGCCCCTGCCGGGCATTCACGTGCGCATTTGTTGCATGAGTTGCAAAAATTTTGCAGCCCAAAGTCAATTGGCTTATCGAATTGCATTGGAAAATCAGTAGTCAGGATACCGGTCTTTACGCGAGGCCCAAGGAAGGGATTTAGAATTGACTCACCGATACGACTGACTTCGCCCAGGCCAGCCAGGAGAACCAACGGTGTATGTATAACATCGCTATCGGCAGCCGAATGTGCCGTGGCCGAGTAGCCAAGGTTTCTAACATGCTGACCGAGCACGCCACAAACCAGTGCTGCGCGCATGTAGGTGCGCATTGACTGGGCTGATGATATCCAGTCGTCGCCACTGGCCCCATCCATAGTTTCAAAACCCTGATCAATCATCACCGATGCAGCCATCGGATGATCGACCGACATCCTGGTCCCATCCTGGCGGTGCGAGTACCAAACCCAGGCCGGTGCTTCCGACAAGCCAGCTATGTCGGCCCCGAGCCAATGCATGGTTGCTTTCATAAGAGCTGCATTTCGACGTGTGTCTTCATAACCTTGTACGCGCTCCGGCGCGGCGTCCCCACGCTGCAACAATGAGTATACATTCAACGCCAGCCGCAACGCTCCAGCGAGAGGTGCTTTTGAAACCGAATGGCCATCCTTTGATGCATTCTGCGAGGGCTTGCCAAGGTCTCCAAAAGCTGCCCTGAGAAACATTTCGGATGACTTGGGCACGCGCGGCACACGATCTTCGTCGATGAAAGTCGTCGTTTTCTCCACGCGTTTTAATTTTTCGGTAGGATAGCGACTGTGCTCGTAAGGGCGATCGGTCATATCGACAGTGGTTTTCGGCGTTTTTGGTGCAGCAGCGCCCATCCACCATTTAGGACCCTTTGCCCGCCACAAGTCCCCCGCCGTCTGCTCTCGCAACGGCATGTCAGGGGCAAGCGCCATTGTAGTTGTTACAACAGCAACCTCGAACCTGTCGCCGATGAATGGGTTTTCAATTCCCTTGCCAGCTGGCAGGGCGAGACCTGCTTCAACCGCCAGTTTGTGCAGATTAACTTCGCTGGTGGTAGCTGAATGTGCACGCGCTTCAAAGCCAAGGATGCGTAAGTAATTTGCCAAAACACAGGCGGACTCGCCCGCTCGCACAGCGGCACGCCAAGGCTGCAAACCCTTAAACCAGTCAGTGCCGAATTCATCCTCATCGGGGTCGCGTGGGTAGTCATTCACGATCACGAGCGCATGGGTATGATTATTGATTGGACTTTTTGCCAGATCGATTGCTTGCTCCATCTGCCGTATGAGCGATAACGGGTTAAACCGTAGTCGTAGCTTTTCTTTCGACTGTTGAAATGACAATGTTGCAAGCCCTGGGTGTTGATGAGGCTGCGCCAGCATATGCTCGGGCCTGAGGGGTGCAACTCCCATTAATGTTGAATCAATAAAATATCCAGCAGACTTGAGATGGTTTGATCTTTCCTGCAAATCATCAGGCACCTCGGCACCGTCTGGCGCAACGCTGCCCTCCCGCGCTGCGTCGATAGCGCAAAGGAATTCACTTATTGAGCGCCCCAGGTCGGTCGGTGCAAACTCATCAATTAGAAGTCCGTCGCTCTTTACGCCGGACATTAAAGCTCTGGATCCCCGTCCAAGCTTCTCCATGGGAAACGACCCAAAATGTACTGGTCGTGTTTTGTGTGCAAACACCTGCATCAACAATTTCTCCCCTAGGAATAACGCCTCATGGTCTACTATAAGGACCAATGGTCCATTTTTCTACTATGAAGTCGAGCTTCTTCCTTTGGCGCAGCCGCGCAATTCATTCCTGCGATGTATTTTGAAGTTGGTGGTGGTCAGTTTGGTTACATTCGAATCTACGCAAGCTTGTAAAATCTCATATATTATCAATAAGATCAGCGGATTAGACCAATAAAACCGGTTTTCGCCAACACTAGGGCCAATACAACCTGATCGGATTTGCCACCAACAATTTGTGTTGCAATTCTACAGTTTCAGCAATGCGAGGAATTACATCCACAAGCACACCTTCATTAGGCACATGTGACTTCATGTTTGGATGTGGCCAATCAGTGCCCCAAAGCACGCGGTCTGGAAACTGCTCAACCAGCGTTTTTGCAAACGGCACGACATCATCATAATTGGGGCCCTTGATTGTCAGTCGTTCTGGACAGGAAACCTTGGTCCAGATATTTGGGTTGGCTGATAGAAAAGAGGTGAACAGGCGAAAGCTCTCGTCATCAACGCCTTTGGAAATATCTGGCCGTCCCATGTGGTCGACGACAATTGTTGTAGGGAGTTGTTTCAGAAACGGGATCAATTCTTCAAGGTCAGGAGCCTCAAAATAAACGACGATGTGCCAGCCCAGCTTTGCGATCCGATGAGCTATGCCAAGGAAGACCTCTTTGGGTGTCGCGTCAACCAGACGCTTTACAAAGTTAAATCGAACAGCACGGACACCAGCCTTGTCCATTTCTCCAAGCTCCTGGTCTGAAATGTCGGGCGATACTATCGCGACGCCCCGAGCCATATTATTGGAGTGATGCAGGGCATCCAACAAGGCGTCATTGTTTTGGCCATGACACGATGCCTGAACGATCACATTCCGCTCAAACCCAAGAAAATCGCGCAGTTCAAACAGCTTTTCTTTTGGCGCATCACACGGCGTATATTTGCGTTCCGCGGCATAGGGGAAATGATCCGCTGGACCAAAAACATGGCAATGAGCGTCAACCGCGCCCGCCGGTACTTTGAAAGTCGGCCTTTGCGGGTTTGGGTGGTATGGCAGGTAATCGGGGTCCATATGTTTAACCTTAAACATGTTCAGTTACGACGCAAAGATTACGCCATCGAAGAGCTTGCGAGCGGTGCGCAGAATAGCCGCGCTTTTCACATGGCCTTCATCGTTTGTTTTTACGACGATTGTCGTCTCACCAATAGGATGCCCAATAGACAGTGTTTTTGTCGATCCATCCGGGATGTTGGCTAACGCATGGGCAGGCGAATTGGGTAACAAACAAGCTGTTGCTACACTTAATGCACCCAACACGCCGATTGAAGCGTGACAACGGCGAGGGATGAATGTCCGTGTCGAAATGCAACCGCCAGACATGGCAGCACTCACCATACTCATCTTGGGCACTGTCTTATCGCTAACGTCGCCCAAACTCATCATGGGACCTGCTTGCAGGCGAATGCTTTCCAGTTTTTTGCGCAAGTTCATGTTGGCATCCAGCTCTTCGCGTGTCTCTGTGCCTGATATGCCCATATCGCTGGCGCGGATTACAACGCATGGCATGCCATTGTCGATCAACGTAGCGTCAACACCATCGATAATGTCAACCTGGTTGCTGGTCGGCAGTAGAGCACCACATGTTGATCCTGCCGTATTCTGAAACTCAAGCGGAATAGCAGCGGATGTTCCAGGGACACCGTCAATCCTGGCATCGCCCCGATACGTTACATGGTCATCGTGCGTCTGCACAGTTGCGACAGCGGATTGACCGGTGTTCTCCATGAAAATTGCTATGCGCGTTTGCCTTTTATGCGCCGACACCAATCCGCGCTCAATCGCAAACGGTCCGACGCCCGCGAGAAGGTTTCCGCAGTTTTGTGCATCCGAAACTGTTTGGCGGTCAACGGCCACTTGCAAGAATAGATAATCGACGTCGATGCCCGCCCGGCTTGATTTCTGGACAATGGCGACCTTCGAGGTTAAGGGATCTGCACCCCCCATCCCGTCAATCTGGCGAAGATCTGGTGAGCCCATAATTGAAAGCAAAAATGCATCTCTTTCATGCGGATCGTTTGGCAAATCGCCGGCCAGAAAAAAGCCACCTTTAGATGTACCGCCTCGCATCCACATGCACGGCGCACTAGACATATTTTAGACCGAATTTTTCAAGACGCTCGCGCATTTTGTACATATCAAGCCCGAGTTCGCCGCCAGCGAGGCGTTTTCGTTTTTCTTCCTCAAGGTCAACTCGTGCCTGAGCTTTTTTCAGTACTTGTTCCGCTTCTTCACGTTGAACAACACACACACCGTCATCGTCGGCAACAATAATATCTCCCGGGTTTACCCTCGCTCCCGCGCAAACCACCGGCACATTCACCGAACCAGGTGTCTCCTTGATGGTGCCTTGTGCACACACTGTTTTCGACCAAACCGGAAAACCCATTTCGGTCAAATCCCTGATGTCTCTCACGCCCGCGTCGATGATAAGGCCAACGCCGCCGTGCGCTTGCAATGAAGTCGCCAGAAGATCGCCAAAATACCCGGCGTCTGATGGCGAAGTGGTCGCCAAAACAAGAATGTCTCCAGGCTGAATTTGTTCTATCGCTACATGCACCATCCAATTGTCACACGGCGGCGAAAGGATTGTCACTGCCGATGCGCCCACCGATGCACCGGTGTAGATTGGTCGCATATATGAGGCCAGCAGACCTTTGCGTCCCTGAGCTTCATGGACAGTTGCAACGCCGCATTTCCCCAGGGCTTTAATGACTGCCGGGTCTGCCCGTTCTATATTTTGAACAACTACATTTTGGCTCACCATTATAGTTCGTCCCGACATATTGGGAATACGGTTTCAAAACCCTCGGCATATTTAGCAGGTCGCCCACCAGACATGCCACCGGAATTTCTGCGAAAATGGTTGCCCCTGTTTTCTGCAACATTGGTGTAATAGTTCCAAAGGTGCTCCTGGCCCTGCATGCACTCGATGGCGGCGCGCTTTTTATCCCATACCTCGGTTATGTCCAGGAAGACGTCTGGCTTCCAGCCCATTTGTTCTGTTTGGTGCGGTTCAAAAAGATATAGCTGAGGAGCTCCAAGAACCTTTTCACCCGGATTATGGCCCCACGCTTGTGCAATCATACGGGTCTCAAGCGCTATCTGTGTCATATGCATGTGGTCGGTATTATATTGATCATATTTGGAATGTGACATCATGAAGTCTGGCTGAACTTTTCGAATAAGGTCTACAATTTTGTACTTGGCATCACGATCAAATTCTAACGGATAATCCCCAAGATCAAAAAACTGAATGTCGTGTACGTCTAAAGCGGCTGCAGCGTTTTCTGCCTCATTCCGACGCGTTGATTTAACTTTATCAAGCGTCATACCCTCTTGCTTCCAAAGCTTGGCAGACTCGCCACGTTCGCCAAATGACATGCAAGCCACCGTCACGTCATAACCCAGCTTTTGATGTAGTGCGATTGCCCCACCACAACGCCAGACAAAATCGGCAGCATGGGCGCTCAATATCAGAGCTGTCTTGTTCACTGGCATATTCCCGCTCCGTTCAAATGTGGACCCAGTATCGTCTAAATGCGAACAAACGACCATTTCAAATGGCTGTCTATTATATAAGTTTTTGCTATAGTCTATCTGGCATCAACGGCGAAAAAGGAGCTCTTTGTGTTTGGCGGAAAGATCAATCTGAGACATTTGCGTGCGTTTTGTTCGGTTGCAACGCATCGAAATATTTCAGTAGCCTCCAAAGAGGTTTTCTTATCACAGCCAGCCATTACGCAAGCCATTGCCAAACTTGAAAAACTCACAGGCACATTGCTTTTTGATCGCCGCAGCAACGGCATGTTTTTGTCGGATACGGGTGAGATTTTTTTCAATCGGGGAGCGCGGGCGCTTAAATATATTGAGCAGGGTGCCAGGCTAACGACCAAACATGCGCAGGGCACGGAGAAAACGCGACAGCCCTCTTCCTGGTCGCGATTCGATCAGCTCATCACATCGTCTCAACTGCGAGCGTTGCTTGCAGTYGTTGATGCAGGAAATTTTTCATTGGCTGCTCGTTCGATAAAAATTTCCCAGCCAACTTTGTACCGGTCGGCGCGCGACCTTGAGCGTATTTGCGAGATAGAACTATTTGCAAAAGCCTCTCACGGCATTGAAGTTACAGGCGCTGCCAGAATACTCGCTCAACATACACAGTTAGCGTTTTCGGAGTTAGACCAGGGCTTTGATGAGATCCGGCAATTGCTGGGGTTTGATGTTGGTCGAATCGTGATCGGGACCTTGCCTTTGGCTCAGTCTTTTTTATTACCGACAGCGGTCAATATGTTTCTCGAACGCCATCCAGACTTTGAAGTGAGCATCAATGGCGGCTCCTATAATGATATTCTGCAGAATATGCGAGGTGGCAAATACGACTTTCTTATCGGGGCAATGCGCACAGAGTTACCAGTTGGCGATATAGTGCAAGAGCCGCTTTTTGACGACGCGATGGCCATTATCGGGCGTAGCGGGCACCCGCTATGCAAAAAGGATGGTGTTTCAATTGAGGAGCTGGCCCATTTTGGATGGGTGATTCCGAAGCGAGGGATTCCGGTACGAAAGGTTTTTGAGAACTTATTCAAAAACGTTCCGGAAAAACCAAAAATCATTGAGGCAAGTTCTTTAGTAACAACCAGAGGCCTTCTTACTGGCAGCGATAGGCTGACGATAATGTCTGCACATCAAATTCAAGTGGAAGAGGAACAATYGCTGCTTGGCCGCTTAAGCTTTAAKTTGGCAGAAACGCCGCGCAAAATTGGCCTCACTTTCCGCAAAGACTGGCAACCGACAAAATCCCAATCGTTGATGTTAGAAATACTTCGAGAAGTTGGAAGCACAATTCAGGAAAATACGCAGCATATTCAAAAATTGAATAGCCGAGGTGGTGTTCTAATTTCACACCGTTAGGAAGTGGCTTATAGTTGTGGTCAATGAAAACTATGTGAGCAACTGGAATGCCCGACCAGGATCGCCGTTCAAAAATCGCCTTTTTAGGTTTTGGAGAAGCTGCTGGCGCCATCGTGGCAGGCTGGCGGCAGGTGGGACTAAGCGTCGACATTTCTGCATTTGATATCAAAACAAATGATCAAAACCTTGCTCCCGAAACTGCGGCGAGATGCGCTGCCCTTGATGTGGTGAGTGCGAGTTCACTGCGAGATGCACTTAAATATGCTGAAGCTGTTTTTTGCCTTGTCACTGCAGATCAGGCACTCGTCGCGGCAACAAGTGCGGCACCACATTTGGCAAAAGGTGCATTTTATTTTGACTGCAATTCCTGCTCCCCCGGGACTAAACGTTCAGCGGCGGTGCAAATGGCAATTGCGAACGCCACATATGTGGACGTGGCGATTATGTCCCCAATCCATCCCGGACTACATCGATCGCCGCTTTTGTTGAGTGGAGAATGCGCCAAAATGGGGGCAGCATACCTAACCGAACTGAATATGAACCCTGACATCATAGAGGGAGATATCGGTTCCGCAGCTTCTGTCAAGATGATCCGCTCGGTAATGGTCAAGGGAATGGAAGCACTGACTGCAGAGTGCATGCTCGCGGCTGAAAAGGCAAACGTGAGCGGTCAGATTATTCAATCATTGGACAGAAGCTATCCTGAGTTTGGATGGATGCGGCGTTCCACTTACAATTTTGGCCGCATGATGGAGCACGGCGTGCGGCGTGCGGCCGAGATGCTCGAAGCCGCAAAAACAATTGAACAACTTGGACTTGATAATGCCATGTCGAAATCCATCATAAAATGGCAACAAACCATCGGCGATCTTGAACTTGATCCCGGGCCAGAGGATTTCCATCATAGAGCAGAACTAATTCTGGATAAGCTGGAAGAAAAAACAAATGGGCCTAAATGACGACTACGAAGATATCCCGGGAACATACGTCTTTAATGGAAGACGTTGTCGCGAAGGGTATCACCTGAACAAATTTTGTAAGTCTTTGGATGTCGAGGCGAACCGGGAAGCATTCCGGTCTGATGCCAGTGCGTATATGGATCAATTTCCAATGACCGATCACCAGCGAAAAACTATTGAAGAACGTGATTGGTTAGGGATGCTGAAAGTTGGCGGCAACATCTATTACACGTTTAAGATCGCAATTTTTGATCGATTGTCAATGCAGCATGTCGGCGGTGAAATGTCTGGCATTACGGTGGACGAGTTTCGCCAAATGATGCTCGACGGTGGACGTATGCCAAAAAACAATACCTCCAAGGCGGAGAATGCGAAAAATGGCTAGGATTATTGGTGGCGTTGGTACATCGCATGTTCCCGCACTTGGTGCTGCTTCGGACCACAACAAACATGACGAACCCTATTGGAAACCACTATTTGACGGTTTGGGACCTGCGCGTAAGTGGATTGAAAAGGCAAAGCCCGATGTGGTGATCCTGGTTTTCAACGACCATGCAAGCGCATTTTCGGTTGAGCTGATCAATACATTTGTGTTGGGCGTGGCAGACGACTATCAACCGGCAGACGAAGGCTATGGTCCTCGGCCAGTGCCCCTTGTTGTCGGCAATGCTGCGTTTTCATCCCACATCGCAGAATCGCTGGTGATGGATGAATTTGACATAGCGATAGCCAATGAAATGGATGTTGATCACGGTCTGACGGTGCCTTTGACTGTGATGTATGACAAACCGGAGCAATGGCCGTGTCAGGTAATTCCTTTATGCGTGAATGTCATTAAATACCCGCAACCAACCGGCAACCGTTGCTTCAATATCGGCAAGGCCATTCGTAAGGCAGTGGAATCTTATCCGCAGGATTTAAGGGTAGTGATTTTCGGCACCGGCGGCATGTCCCATCAATTGCAAGGCGAACGTGCGGGGTTTGTGAACTCGGAATTTGATCACATGTTCATGGACGGCCTGATTGAAGATCCTGCCAGGTTGACCAAAATTGGGCACACCGAATATCTGCGTGATGCGGGTTCAGAAGGTATTGAGTTGATCATGTGGTTGATCATGCGTGGCGCATTGTCTGATGACATTGAAGAAGTTTACCGGTTTTATCATGTGCCCGTTTCTAACTCGGCCTATGGTCTTATCGTCTTTGATGAAAAGAGCGAAGTGTGAGGATTTGTGTTGCCGGCGCAGCGGGTGCTTTTGGTTTGAAGCACCTGGCAGCCCTTGATCAAATTGACAGCGTCCAAGTGACCTCGATTGTTGGCGCACCCGGGGACAATATCGGTGAGTTGGCAGCACAAAGAGGTATTGGGCATAGTACGAACGACCTGACACATAGCCTTGCCCGCGACGATGTGGATGCGGTGATCCTGGCAACACCCACGCAACTCCATGCCTCTCAAGCGATCCAGTGCATGAAAGCGGGCAAGCATGTGCTTGTTGAAATTCCAATGGCTGACAATCTGGCACAATCTCGTGAAGTCGTACGCGTCCAAAAAGAATCTGGCGTCGTCGCTATGGCGGGCCATGTACGACGGTTCAATCCGTCACATCAGTATGTACATGACAAAATTCAGTCCGGTGAAATGAACATTCAGCATCTGGATGTGCAGACCTATTTCTTCCGTCGTTCAAACATGAACGCCTTGGGGAAACCACGTTCCTGGACGGACCACTTATTGTGGCATCATGCATGCCACACAGTTGATTTGTTCCAATACCAAACTGGTGAAGTGCCAGCCGAGGTCTTTGGAATGCAAGGACCAAAACACCCAGGCCTGGGCATAGCGATGGATATGTCCATCGGACTTAAGACGCCCACAGGCAAACTTTGCACGTTGTCTCTGTCTTTCAATAACGACGGGCCGTTTGGGACGTTCTTTCGCTATATTTGTGACAATGGCACCTACATTGCGCGTTATGACGACCTCGTCGATGGCAAGGAAAATCCAATTGATTTGTCCGGCGTTGCGCGGTCCAAAAATGGCATTGAACTCATTGATCGCGAGTTTATCTCTGCCATTCAGGATAACCGGGAACCAAATGGATCGGTCGCTCAATGTTTGCCTGCAATGGAAACGTTGGACCGGATTGAGAAAGTTATGAGCGCATAGATTGCGCAGGAGTATCTAATGAAAACCAAGGTCTGCATTATCGGCGGTGGCCCGGCGGGGCTTATGATGTCGCAAATCCTTGATGCGAAGGGCATCGAAAATGTAATTCTGGAGCGTCAATCCATACACTACGTCAATCAACGCATCAGGGCAGGGGTTCTCGAAGCGGGAACAATTGAAATGCTCAACGATTACGGCCTTGGTGAGCGCATGGCCAAAGAAGGTCATCTGCACGATGGCGTCGCTATTGCGTGGCAAGGGTATGATCAATTTCTTATCGATACGAAAAAGCACACCGGCAAACAGATGATGGCTTACGGCCAAACTGCGATTACCGAAGATCTTTATGAAAAGCGACAGGCTGCAGGTGCGCATATCTTTGAAGAAGCTGTGAGCGTACAGCCTCACGACGTAAAGACTGGTTCGCCGTACGTCACTTATGAAAAAGACGGGGAAACACATCGCATCGACTGTGACTTTGTTGCAGGGTGTGATGGGTTTCATGGAGTATGCAGACAAACCATCCCGTCAGATGTTATAAAAACCTTTGAGCGGGTCTACCCATTCGGATGGCTTGGCATTATGTCACAAACACCACCATTGGAAGAGGTGATGTATGCCCGGCACGAGCGCGGTTTTGCTCTGGCTTCTCAGCGTAGTCCAATGTTGTCGCGTTACTATGTCCAATATTCTGCGCGCCCTTGCCGAGGCCCGTCATTCAAAAGAACTACCGCATATAGAGCCTGATTCAAAATCACAGGTATC
>JAESRR010000266.1 GCA_016764535.1 Cohaesibacteraceae bacterium
AAAGGCAACATCGACCAGGCAACAAGCATCATTCTGCCGGTGATATTGCAATGACCCAGGGCTGACCAGAGGCGGTCGCTGGAATAACCGGTGCCATTTTTCGTGCCGCAACCAATGCCAGTTCCCCGGAATTGTTGAATAAGATAAAGCAATGAAAACCAGAAAGTTATCCCGCTGACAATCAGTGTCGTGAACAATAAAGACACCGTCACAAGGGTGTACCCGGCGATTGAGGTCGCATTGGGAAACCATGTCTGATTGACGCTGTTAAGCATCGTGTACCAGCCCAGCCCCATGCAAAGAGGGATCAATACCCAGCCGGTCAGAATCCAGGTCCCACGGACTTTACTGGATGCAAGTTTCGAAAAAACATCGGAATAACGGTTCATCACCACAAGGCCCCGCTTGCATGAGTACCCACCACTTTTGATCCGCATGTGCCCCGGATCAGCCAACCCCACGTCAGTACTCATGAACCTGCCGTGGACCACAGCAACATACCAAACAAACACAAACAACGGATGAATCAGCAGTAAAAAGGGAACGTGCAGGTCGTGGTTCCGCACTGGAATCACTTTTTGGCGGAAGCAGAACGACAATTCTTCATAGCCAGTTGAATGGCCGGTATCATATTGTTCTGATTGAGTTTCAGAACAAAACCGGCATCTTCAGGGCCGTCGATAATATTGCTTAAGGACGACAATGATCCATTGATGGAAATTTCAAAATTTTTCGGTAAATCAAGAACAACGCGATGGTCCAGTTCATTCTTTCGATACCGGATTTCATCCTTGTTGATCCGGACACCGGCAAATTCAAATGCAGATGCCAGCAACAGATGGCGATCGCGGAACATGACACTTTCGCCTGGCGTTTGGGGCCAGCTTTCCCGATATTCCAAAACCCCCTTCCCGGCCACATCACAATAGACATGTAGCGATGTGCGCTGGTCGCTGGAGCGGGAAATAGCATCAATACCGCCATGCGAATTGCTAATTGTCCAGGGCTGCATCCGGGTTGGCTGATAAATCACCCGCAAGGCGACAAGTTCATTCCAGGACAGATAATACATACTATCAGGCGGTGTGCGGGACGCCATGGTGATCAATCCTGCATCGGCACCCATCTTCATGACAAACTCAAGAATTGCTCCGCCCAGCGCCTGTTTGTTAGAGACATCTTCCGCCGAAAACAGTTTGCTATCCGGATCATCCTGACCCTTTAGGGAAAAGTATTGATGGACCCCGATTTCCCGTGCCGCGGCGACCCGTGCGACACCTCCAAGAAATGCAAAGGCACAGGCAGACGCACATCCGCGGGATCCCCGACCCTTTACAGCAGCAATCCCGGTAGACGCCTTACGGGCGCGAATGGCTGCGCCAAGCAACAAACCACCGACTACATTTCCACCGTCCGATTTAAACAATACGGGAGCATTGCCGGATTTCAGTTCAAGGTAATCCCGGTAGCTTTCAAGGACAATTTTACCCCGGGCAATCACCTTTTTGCAACCGGCACACCTGGCATCATTTTCCAGTGAAAATTTCATCTCCTGGCCATATGCTGTCGTTGCCAGCAAACCGGTCAGGAGCGAAAGACAAATTATCAATCTGGATGCTGGCACTCACAATTCCCCGACAACAGAACAGAACCGGTTGTTAATCCTGTAAGAGTGCCGGGAGCTGCGGCTCTTGTCGAGTGCGATCTTAAAATCTAAACCCGGCCAAAGTCACAATCAGTTCAACAAAACCGCTATTTCTGTAACGCCAGATGAACACCAAGGCCCATAAGCAATGCACCACCCGTTGTTTGAGCTATCTTTTGCATTGTGCCGGAGCTTTTCAATCGACCAAGTACTGCGCCTGCTACAAACACACAGGCAACGTCGGCAGACGAGAACAGTATATTGGCGATAATACCCAATGCCGTAAGTTGCGCCCAGATGGGAAAGGCAGCTGCCGGATCAGTAAACTGGGGCAAAAACGCAATAAAGAACACAGCGGTTTTCGGGTTTAGAACTTCAACGGTGACACTTTCCAAAAAAGCACGCCAGGACGATTTTGAAAGCGTTTTCAGAACGGGAGTTGCATGATCCGGTTTTTGGCGGATCAGTGAAATGCCGAGCCAGACCAGATACATCGCACCTGCAAATTTTAACACGGAATAAAGCGTTGGAACCGCTGCAAATAAAACAGACAAACCAGCCGCCGCGGCAATCACGTGGGCATAACCGCCCACATGCACACCCAATGCTGCCATCAATCCGGCGGCACGTCCCCGCGCTATGGTTTGAGCGGATGTGTATAGCATGGATGGACCGGGCATGTAGGCAAACAAGGTAGCAGCCAACAAAAACGGTAACAGAATATCAAGTGATGGCAMGGAAGGATTCCCCGAAACTAAAAACAAAAATCAATCGAAATCCGTAAGCTATTTTTGCAGCGCCAGATGTGCACCAAGCCCGACCATCAATCCACCACCCACCGTTTGAGTGATCTTCTGCATCCGGCTGGAAGACCTCAATTTATTGACAACCGCGCCAGCCAGAAACACACAGACAATATCGGCAGATGAGAAAATCAAATTCGCAAGAATACCRAGTRCMAGCAATTGCCCCCAKATCGGGAATGCTGCYGCAGGMTCAGTGAACTGYGGTAAAAACGCGATAAAAAACAGCGCTGTTTTGGGATTAAGAACCTCAACYGTSACRCTCTGAAAAAATGCCTTRCGTGCCGATYTGGTYGTTTTTTCSAYSAYRGGYGCAGATGGATCSGTTTTTTGCCTGATCAGGGACCAGCCGAGCCAAATCAAATAGGCCGCACCGACAAACTTCAGCGCTGCATAAAGAACCGGAACAGCTGTAAACAAAACCGACAGGCCCGCTGCTGCAGCTATGACATGCGCATATCCACCCACATGAATACCCAGAGCGGCCATCATCCCGGCCACGCGACCACCGGCCATGGTTTGAGCTGCAGCATATAACAGCGCCGGTCCTGGCATATAGGCAAACAGGGTTGACGCGAGCGCAAAAGCAATAAGCAGATCGATTGAAGGCATAAACTGGTTCCAATAAATTGAGGTTCGATGCCGGGAAGGTTTATGTTTGGCAATACATTCAGTTTCAGTCTTTGGCATTTACAGTCTTTTGGCGGAGTGTATCAACCCCAAAACAGCAATCCGGTTAATCCAGAGGTGACAGAAATGCGGCAGCGCTTGTCAGCTGTCGTCCAGGACCCTATGTGTTGTGTTCGGTATATTGGGGGATTGCAGATGCAAACAACACGACGTGTCATATATGGGCTGATGATTGGCTATTTTCTCATCGCTCTGGGGCTTGTTTTTTCCCAAAGCCCTTCCCCTGTTGTTGCGACGAAAGGCAAGGGCATGGATTTTACTGCAGCCATGACTGCGGATTATTCCAACCCGCCACCGCTTCGCACTTTTATCGCACGCGACAGTACGCCTCTGCCTTTTCGAACATATGAGAGCGTTTCCAAAACGTCCCGGATACTGATCCTTGTTCATGGATCTGCCTGGCACGGGCTGCAATTACATCCAATGGCCCAATCCATAGCAAGTAAAGGCATCGCCCGGGTTATTGTCCCTGATTTGCGTGGTCATGGAGAAAACCCGACCACCAGAGGAACCATCGCCTATTTTACCCAACTGGAAGATGATCTTGCAGATTTGATCGCTCATGTCAGCAAGGGGCAGGACAATCCACAAATCATCCTTGGTGGACATTCATCCGGTGGTGGACTGGCTGTACGATTTGCCGGTGGTGAACATGGAAATCTCGCAGACCGGTTTATTCTCATAGCACCATTTTTAAAACATGACGCACCAACCACCAGACCATATGCCGGTGACTGGGCCTTTCCTGCCATACGGCGAATAACAGGGCTCACCATGTTGAGCAAAATTGGCATCGGAATATTAAATCATTTACCGGTGATCAGCTTTGCATTGCCGCAGGAAGTACTGGATGGAGCATCCGGCGACACAGCAACCACAACCTACAGCTACCGGATGAATGTGGGTTTTGCACCCCGCGCTGATTACGAAACAGACCTGGCCGCAATGAAACAACCATTTCTCCTCCTCTCCGGTGGACGGGATGAAGTTTTCTTTTCCGATAAATATGAAAGCGTTATCAGCAAGCACACATCATCAGGAACCTATGTCATTCTGGACGACATTGATCATCTTGGTATAGTTGTTGATAAAACCGCCATTTCCTCGGTCGGAAAATGGTTGACCGAAGATCGTTGATCAAATGACATATACAAACGCCGCCCTGAATGAGTTGGAGCTTGATGCCTAAATCACCCTTCATACCAAAAAACTTCGTTGTCCCTCCACAATTGGAAACACCTCGCATGCGTTTGCGATGTTTGACCATCAATGACGCCGTAATGGATTTTGCTGCAGTCATGACAAGTGCAGATCGGTTACGGACAGTTTTCTTTGCAGATGGCAAATGGCCAGATGGTCTGACACTTGAGGGCAACATTGCTGATCTGGGCTGGCACCAGGTTGAATTTTCAAATCGCACCTCATTCGCCTATACTGTTGTCAATCCTGATGAAACAGAAGTCATGGGCTGTGTCTATTTTAAACCCGGCGACAAACAGGATCATGACGCGGAAATATATTTCTGGGTGCGGGATTCTCGATTGGAAGAAGGTCTTGATGAACATCTTTCAAACACAGTCCGAAACTGGCTTAAAGAATCCTGGCCATTTCAAACGCCCGCCTTTCCCGGCAGAGACATCAGCCATGAAAACTGGGACAAATTGCCTTAACCCAGGGCACACAAATCAGACAATTCGCATTCAAATGTTCATATCGGGGCGATCCAAATGACAAATCCAGTACATCCACAAACCCGTATCGGGCACATCCACCTCAAGGTTTCCAACCTGCAAACCGCCATTGATTTTTATGAGGGTGTACTCGGCTTTGAGACACAGGTGCGGTATGGCGATGAAGCCGCGTTTTTAAGCGCAGGCGGATATCATCACCACATTGCACTGAACACCTGGGAAAGCGCTGGCGGAAAACCACCGGAAAAAGGCACAACCGGGCTTTATCATGTGGCTTTCCTGTATCCTGACCGCCCGGCGCTTGCCGATGCCCTGCGTCGTGTCCAGACAGCAGATATCGCAATCACAGGCGCAACAGACCACGGCGTCAGCGAAGCCCTGTATTTACGCGATCCGGATGATAACGGCGTCGAACTCTATTGCGACAAACCAAAATCGGATTGGCCAAGTGAAGCAGATGGTTCTCTGAAAATGCACTCAAAACGCCTGGATATCGAGGCTTTGCTGCGGGAATAGTATTTTCAACTTGCTTGCATGGCCTTGCGCAACCAGGTGACAAGCGATTTGTGCCCGGGTGAACCTGCAATTTCATGGCGGCACACCAGCCAGTATGCTGCCTTCATCTCGATCGGATCACCAACCGGTTGAAGAAACCCGTTGTCTATATCACTTTCAATCAACAATGTGCGCCCGATGGCAATGCCCTGTCCATTGATCGCCGCCTGTAACATCAAATCTGCCCGTTCAAACGATACCGCAGGCTCGATTTGTGTGACACCGCCTGCAAGGGCAGACCAGCTGAACTCTGTTCCATCGATTGCTCCAGTACCATCTCCCAGCAAGGGTGCAGAACTATTCCAGGGTCGCGCCTCATCGATTGTATAGTCGCGACCCAGTGCCGGGCTCATCACCGCCTGCAACTTTGCAGAAGCCAGACGCTCCGCGTGATAACCAGGCCAGGGACCGGTGCCGAACCGGACTGCCACATCAACCAGCCCTTTCGCCAGATCATCGGTACCCTCGGCAACCGCAAGATTGATACTCACACCATCGGACACCGCATYGGGCAATCTGGGCACCAGCCATTTCATCGCCAGAGCCGAAGAAATCGACAGSCGTAACGYTGCRCCSGAWCGMTGYCTYTCAACATTTTGCAAGGCTTTCGAAAACACGGCTTCTGCCTCACAKGCAGCTTCTCCCAGGATCAACCCGGCCTTCGTTGGCTCCAGCACACGGGTTGTCCGCGCATAAAGATCATATCCAAGAGTTTGTTCAAGTTGTTTGATGCGATGGCTCACCGCTGTCTGGTGAACACCAAGTTGTTCGGCTGCTTTTGTAAAGCTGCGGGTTTGATGAACCGCCGCMACATAAAGGCAGGCCTGGTTGAAACGGAGCAGCGCTGTTTTATTCATGAACATATCTCATATATTGATGAAGAAGCATGCGTTGAGATCACGCGWGTTTGCAAGCATTATATGCCCAGAAACTCAACACTGGAGATTACAATGACAATCACTCATGAGAATATTACAGATATCACGGTGCACATCATCAACGGTTTTGTCAGCAATGGAACAGGTGGCAACCCGGCAGGTGTAGTGCTTGATGCAGACAAACTTGATGGAGCGCAAATGTTAAAGATCGCCGGGCAGGTTGGTCTTTCCGAAACCGCATTCGTTTCCAAATCCGACAAAGCCGGTTTTCGCCTCGATTTCTTCACGCCCAATCGCCGCATTGCCCATTGTGGCCATGCAACCATCGCTGCTTTTGCCCACATGTCGGCAAACAATCTGGTAGCCGACGGCATTACCTCCAAGGACACGGTAGATGGCCCTCGTAAAATCATTATTGATTCCGGMACYGCCTTCATGGARCARCTYGCTCCGGCCTATAGCGAGGAAMAGGACTGGAAAAAAGARCARGTCACKAATGAAGCWGTTCTTGCATCTCTAGGCCTCACAAATGAGGATCTGTTGGCTGAAGGCGCTCCTGTCAGGGTTAATACGGGTAACAGCTTTATGTTGATTGGCGTAAAATCCATCGATATTTTGAAAAATATCAAACCCGATCAGCAGGCCATTCATGGGATCAGCGACGCACTTGATCTCATCGGCTATTACGTATTTACCACCGATACACCGGATCATGACGCAACAACCCGGATGTTCGCCCCCCGTTATGCAATTGAGGAGGAAGCCGCTACCGGCATGGCSGCAGGCCCGCTTGCTTCCCTGCTGCATGACAAATTGGGTTTTGACAAGGTTGAATTAATTATTGAGCAAGGCAAATACATGCCGCAGCCATCTCCCTCCATTCTCAATGCCAGACTCTCGCTCGAAAATGGAAAAATCACCGGCCTGATGGTTGGCGGAGAAGGCAAGGCAATGTCCAGCAAAACCATATCACTGAAAAATTAGCTCAAAAGCCAATCAGTGCAAAATCAAATTGTCCGGAGAAATGAAGGCACGAAAAAAGGCTCGTGACGGTGCGAAGATGGGTTAAGTGCCACGGGCCTCTTTATCATGGTCATTACAAACCGCCGGGTTTGTAATGTATATTCAAGATATCATACTTTAGGCTAAATACCAATCAGAACAGAAAATCATACAATTTTAGATTGCGCGACCATACAGTATGTACTGTAAATGGAAAATGACCTGCAAAACAGGCCCCTGGCATTCCATAATAAACAGTCGGGTCAGCGAAAGCCGGCCCGGCTGTTGTTCATTAAGTCAGGATCCATAGCCATATTTTTCAAGGCCGGGCAATTGCGGTGCTGCCCAGACTTCCGAGTTTGGAATATATTTCTCGCGTAATTTGGCCAGAGTTCCATCAGCTTTGATGGATTCATATGCAGCTTTCCAGCGGTTCACCACTTCGGGCGTGGTATTGAGTGAAAAGCTGAGATAGAGGCCCGCTTTTCCGAACATCGCAGCCGGTTTCACCGCAGTCATCTCAAGACCACGTTTTGTAAGTTCATGAGACATTGCCATATCGCTGATCACAACGGCATCGACGCGATTGGTCAAAAGCAATTGCGGAATTTTGTCTATGTTATGGACCGGCACAAGCTTTGGTACTTTCATCGCGGTCAAAGTTTGATGGGTCGCGCCACCTGCCTGCAGGGCAAAGCCTGCAACCTGACCCATATCCGCCACTGTATGGATCATTGTCATATTGTCGGGACGGACAAACACATAGTCGACGACTTCATAAAGCGGTCCAACCCATTGAAATTTTTCCTCGCGCAAGGCAGTTCGTGAAATTGAAAACAGGGCCACATTGGGTTTGTTGATTGCCATGTCATAAGCGCGCTTCCATGGAAGCACTTCTATATTGGACGTGCTGCCTACCCGCTTTATCAGCGCTGCGACAATATCAGAGCCAATCCCGGTAAGTTCGCCATCTTTTACATAATTGTAGGGTGCGTAATCCTCGGTCAGGATGCGCACTTCTGCTTTTGTACCAAAAGTCAGTCCCGCAAGGAACAAACACGCCATCACCAGAAACAGGCCACCAAAGCCTGGTAACGACTGAACTTTCGACTTATTCATGATCGACTCCACTGTATGGTGATCCGACCCGTCCTTGTTAGCCTGCATCCATGATCCGGAATTCCGGTATATTGCCCTGGATTAACAAACTTCGTTATCGAATGTATTGACCGACCACCATCAGATACAACACACCACGAACACCGGCTCTCTAGCCGTATTCATTATTGCGGGTTTCCGTGATCATCAAAGCATAGCGACCTTGAAATTCTCTATAATACACTCGTTCAAATTGTGACGTTCAAAGTTAGCCTTCGTCTCCAACCTGCGCAATTGCCAGGATCTGGATTGTAATGCGCTGGATTCCAGGATTTCAAATTTATATTCAGTTATTTCAAATATTTACGACTGAATACAAACAGTAATACTGGTTCCGCCCCAGTTGGTAATTGGTGTAATTAATGAACAATTCCCTGCGCGCCATGCACCAAAACCAATATTTATCGAAAGCAGTCTTTAAGCATATAGCCAGAAATACAGCGCAATCCGGAATACTATTTTCAAAAACCCGGAAAACTGGATTGTTGAAATCAAAAATCAGTATTCCGGTGCGTCAGATCTTTTTATGCTTGCGATGAATGCCCCGATAGGACGCCCGAATACGTGCAAGCGGGTCACGTTCAAACACTGCATTAACCCGTGCAGAACGCTTTACAAAGGGCACCCAGATCAACGCAAATCCACCTGTAAAACACAGATATATCAATGCGCCCTGAGAAACCAGCTGCGCGGAAGACCCTGCAATTCTATCCAGAAACAATGCACCAACCGCCCAGGCAAGATGCAAGACACATAGATTTATAAATGTGCTTTGAAACCAGTGTTTGCGTGCAAAAAATAACATCACAACCAGCACCCAGGAGGCAAGAAACCCGATGTTGATGGCTATTTTGGATAAAAGAACAATTTCAAGATTAGGCCTGAAACCGGGCTGTCCGCGTGTCGAAACCGAGGCCCAGTGATCGCCATGCATCAGGTTAAAATCATCAAGAATAGCAAAAATCAAAAACACAGGGACCAGAACAATCGCCGCCCCCAGTGGCAACAACCAACCTCCCAGCCCGTCGGGGCCAAAAAGACCGTCCCTGCCAAAAATTCCTTGTCCACCAGTATTGCCAGACACTTTTATTTCCTTTGCCGTAAAATGAACGGCCGCCCTGTTATTCGCTCCACGGCCAAAACCTAGCGCGGATTAATGGTTTACGAAAGATGAATTTTCGTTTTTCTGAATCACAGGGAAAACCCGGCATTAAAGCCAGGGGCAACAGCTTGAAATACATAGGCAACCCGGCGAAAAGGCAAATTAGTAAAATAGCAAAATTATTTAGGACAGCTTCAATGAGATTTGTCGGTATCGGGATTATCAATAGGAGAAACTGTTACATCAAATGAAGCGCCGTTGGCAATATATTCCTCAACCAGTTTTGCAAGACCACCAACTGTAAGGACAACACTGTTACGACGAACTTCCTCATCGGGTATAGCTGCCAGATAACCGGCAAGTGCAGCGTTGAGTGACCACAACACAGCCTTCAATGGTACGCCGTCATTTCGCAGACCAACCTCGTTTATCGCTCCGACAATCGCCTCCTGACATTCATTGCTCAGTATGTCGATTTCCCGGTCTGTAAGTTCTGCCATACACAATCACCCTGTTATCCGGAATTCTTATCATGACACCAGCATCATCACCACAGATTAATGGTTAAAATCCCACTGCGTGATCTCTTTCGTGGAAACAATCAACTGCATCGTTTGCGAAGTTTCAGAAAGGCCAAATTAACCATCAAATCAATGGGATTACCTGAACATTCGTTCTTTAAGCCAGATTACACGCCCACCCGGCATGCTGGCTTGAAAGTTATATAACCATGTTGAAACTGGTTTTGAAGAATTCAGGTCGAATAAAAGATTGCGGGACGCGGCATGACTGAAAACAACACCGACAAAATAACAAACAACAAATTCACTTTCACCATGTTTTTACCGGTGATCGCGATTGCCTGCATTGGATTGTTTTTCACATGGGCGGTCTGGTCATTTGTCCATAATGCAGACAGAAACCAAAAACAGGTTGCCCTGAATTCGATGGGGCTGGCTCATGCAAAAACACTTGAAATCAATCTGAAAAAATCACTCAATTTTCTGCGATCCATCCGGGGGTTATATGACAGTGCCGGAACAGTTAGCCGCGCCGGATTTGCAAAATATGTATCTTCACTTGAAACAGATGCAACGGTTCAGGCACTGGAATGGATCCCGCGCGTTCGCTCAAAAGACCGGAAGGCTCATGAAGATGCGGCCATTGCTGAAGGTATCACCGGCTACGAAATTCGTGAACGTAGCCCTGAAGGTAAAATGACCAGTGCCAAWCCACGATCTGTTTACTTTCCAGTTTATTATGTGCAACCGTTTATTGGCAACCAAAAGGCTGTGGGATTTGATCTTGGTTCCAGCCCGGCCCGCCTTGCAGCATTACAACAGGCACAGGATAGTGGCCGGATTGTTCTCACCCGAAAAATTACCCTGGTTCAGGAACGCGGAACACAATCCGGATTCCTTGCCTTTGAACCCATTTACAAAAATGGTGTAATTCCCCTCGATACTGCCTCGCGCCGGCAAAACCTTAAAGGATTTGCTTTGGGGGTTTTTCGGGTCGGCGATCTAATTGCGTCAGTGAAACATCATCATCATACCGGGAAACTCTTCCTCATTGATCGTACAAACCCCTCAAGTCCAGAAGTGCTGTATCCGACAGAATTGAGTGAAAAAGATATTCATAAAGCTGTGGAATCYGTGGGCTGGAGCTTCAAATTGCCGATCGACATTCCTGGCCGCAACTGGGAAATATTACTTGTGCCGGAATTTGGTTCAGCCTATTTCGACAGCCCCATGCATGTAACTGGCACTCTGATAATTGGCATCCTGCTGACGTTGATCCTGACAATCTACAGCCTGAATGCGGTACTCCATAGCGCCAAAGCTGGCGCAATAGTCATCCAAAGCGCCTTTGATCTGGATAAAACCCAGGCATCACTGGAGGCTGCGAGGGAGCAACTCAAACATATGGAAAGCTATGACACGCTCACAGGATTTCCCAATCGTGGACAATTTGATGACCGTCTAAGTCACACAATTGAAGTCGCCAGTCGCAAAAAAGAAGATGTTATTTTGCTGCTTGTTAAATTGGCACAGATCAAGGAAATAGGTGAAAAACTCGGATATCAATTTGGTGACAATGTATTGAAGGAAGCATCAATCCGGTTAAAAGGCTGTACCAGAAAAGCCGATCTCGTCGCCCGTGTTGGAGCTGACGAGTTCTGTGTCGTGATGAAAAGCGGAACCACACTTTCAGGTGCTTCTGTACTGGCCGCCAAGATCGGTGCGATGATGGAAGAACCGATGCACGAATTTGGTGAAGTCACACCTGGTTGCAATATTGGCATTGCCGGGTTCCCCCAGCAGGCAGACAGCGCCCATGGTTTGTTCAATTGTGCAGATACAGCAATGTATGAAGCATTGGCCGAAGACGCCATATTCAAGGTTTTTGGCAATGATGATGGCACTGCGGTGAATGAACAATTCGAGAAAGCCCAGGAAGATACGTCAATTTCCATGGCGGACAAACTTGCCGAGGAAGAACAAAATGAAGCAGTAAACAATGCACTGCATTCAGTGAAATAGGCAACGGGTTTCCCGGGTCTAAACTTCGCAATCCGGTTCAACGCCAGTATTGTATTATAAAGAATCACAACAATTTTTGTTGCGCCTGATTCCCTTCCCCACATCGTTTTATGCGACATTTCCACTTTTGAACAAGCTGTTGCATTCACAATTAACCGGCAGGTGTGGCCACCGCCCATGCCCGGTATTATATATAACTTCCAGATACATAGCTCCGTTAAAATTGAACCGTTTGGTTTAAAAAACCATCGATGATAACGCGGATGTGACCTTACGTTATTTTTCCGCTATAAAAGCGCCATCGCAACAGGTGCGCGGGGGTTCTTTTAAGCAGCGCACCAATATATCTGGAGATAATAATGCGTTTAAGTGCACCAACCCAGCTTGTATTCCTGATTTCACTGGTACTGATAATATTGTCAATCGTCAGCATGTACGTTACCCTTCCTGTCATTGGAGGATATACTCTGTGGCTGGCTATCGCAGCCTATGGCGTATTGTTCTGCGGAAATATACTCAAGGGTCTGTAGGGATATACTTGTCATGTGAGGCAAGATAAAAACCACGACCTGATTAATCCAGTGGGGGACGACATCGCCCCTCACTCGCAAATGACCGGTTCAGTGACCCAGCTGATCATCAATTGATTTTGTCATCTCAGATTTTACGTCACCTGTGTGTCTGGTCGCAACCGGCTCTATCAAAACGATATGGCATTCCTGATCAGCAACGGGATTATGCAGCGTGTTTTTTGGAACAATGTGAAAATCACCCACGTTGAGCTGCACTTTGCGGTCTTCATATTCCATCACTAACCGGCCCTTGACGATGTAAAACATTTCATCCTCATGGTCATGTTTGTGCCAGACAAAACGCCCCGACAGTTTGGCAACTTTCACATATTGGTCGTTCACCTGACCAACTATTCGTGGCGACCAGAACTCATTCACCTGATCAAGCTCAGTTACAAAGTTTTTGACGTCCATGTTGTTCTCCAATGCCGAATTGTGCCGGTTTCATTCAGATTCACGCCGCATGTTGTGACCCGTCACACACCGCCTGTATCGAGGATAACTGGCTGGACAGCGCGCGCCCGGCCCCTTTGAACACACCGTCTAGCGCTGCGGTCCCCACCGTAAACCCGGCAGCTCCGGCGCTTCGAACATCATCCACACATCGTGGAGAATTCATTGATCCCGCGACGATCACAGGAACATCGACAGCCTCGCATACCGAGCGGGCAAGATCGGCACCGTGGTGATGTGATCGCCACGCCAGCAAATCAAGACCATCCACGCCATTCATTGCTGCAAGGACAGTTGCACTGTTGCAGATATCCTGAACCGATCCTTCCAGTCGTMCCGGATGTCCGCAAATATCTCCGGAAAACGGATAATACAGGATATCCAACCCTTCAAGTATCGGAACGACAGCGCCTGGCCGGGTCCCGCCGAGTAAAAAATCAACCTCCAGATCAACGGCCATTTGCGCCGATTTGATTTCACTTGCCGCATCAAGCGACACGACTTCCAGATAGCTTGTTGCGCCGCCGGATTTTATTTCATCATGCAATTCCTGGAGCACGTCAAACGGGACGCCAATGTCTTTAAACCCGATATGACGCACGCCTGCTGCCAGTGCCGTCGCCACATGCGATCTTGCGTCAACGACTGTCCTGTCACCGCGTGTAAGCATAAAAATAAAATCAAAGCGCATGATCAATTGTCCTTTTTTGCAAGGTAAGCGCGGCGTTGATTGCAGCCTGCATACTGTCGGGCCTCGCAATTCCGCGCCCCGCAATATCAAATGCCGTACCGTGATCCGGACTGGTACGAACAATCGGCAGGCCCAGCGTCACATTTACACCTTCATCCAGCCCGCAATATTTGATCGGAATTAAACCCTGGTCATGATACTGGGCGACAACCACATCAAATTGCCCTTCGCGCGCCTGCATGAAGACCGTATCACCCGGGAATGGCCCCGAAACATCGATGCCTTCATTCCGTGCCGCCTTTATTGCGGGAATAATAACTTCGCCTTCTTCAGGTCCAAAAAGACCATTTTCTCCAGCATGCGGATTTAGTCCTGCAACTGCAATTCGGGGATGCTCAAATCCGAACAATTGCAGAGACCGGTGCGCTATGCGGATAGTTTCAACCTGATCGGCAATATTGATCTGATCAACCACCGAGCGCAGGGAACAATGGATCGTCACCAGCACAACCTTCACATCATTGTTCATCAGCATCATCGCAACCCGACAGCCATTGCAATAATGCGCCAGCATCTCGGTATGCCCGGGGAAATGCACCCCCGCAGCAGAAAGAGCTTCCTTGTGCAGGGGAGCTGTAACGATACCGGAAATTTTYCCGGCCTTCGCAAGGGTAATTCCGCTAACAACCGCATCAAAAGCAGCCTGGCCACAAGCCGCAGCTACCTTGCCAAGCGCAGGTACATGATCAAGTGAACCGGTCTGGACAACCTGCAATTCAGGTTTGGATTGCCCCTTGTCAGGGTGTCTCCACTCTTCGATAGAGCCAATTGATCGAATGGAAATATCAAGACCAAGTTTTTGCGCATGTTCTTTGAACACATCAACATGGCCCAGCGCGACCAGTGGTGTTCGGCCTGCAAGATCCACAACGCTCTTCATCAATATTTCCGGGCCAATGCCAGCCGGATCGCCCATGGTCAATCCAAGAGGTGGTGAGTGTGTCATCTGGTTTGATCCATATTTTTTAATGCTGAAAAACGACTAACAGCTTTCCATAACATATCATCTGAACCCAGACCGCCCGCTTTCATCGCAAGCATCATTTTTCTGTTTTTTATATACATGTGACCACAAGGAAAGCCTGGCGCAAGTTCCCCCGCAGGTTTGATTTCCTGCACGCCTGATGCCTTCAGTATTGAAGCCATGGTCTCTCCACCGCTAGCAATCAGAACATCATAATCCCGGACACCAAGAGCAATGATTGCCTCACGTGTCAGAGCAGCTATCACATCAGTCGGGCTTTCGTGTCGCTCATCAGGCGCTACCAAACAGACAATGCTGGCTCCATCTGGAATATCCTGCGCCTTGCACGTGATTGGAATACCACGGGTTTGGAGATAATCGATCTGGTTTCTGCTGACTGCGTTTGCGCTTCCAACAACGATCAATATGCGATTGGCTGCCAAAATGGAAAGGGGTTGTTTTCTGGTTTGCCGACGGGAGGCCAAAGCCATCGCCAGCCCCGGAGATCCAACAAATAGCACATTATGTGGATCTTCAATTGCGGCTATGTGGCGGACAAGTGTCTGATGGCGGGTGGCATCAATGATGACAGCACGTTGTTGATTTACGAGCCTGTGCGCAATCGAAGCTTCAACATCTTCCGCAATCACCACCGGGACAATATCAAGTGGCAGGAACTTATTCAAATCTGCGGAATATATCCTGTGTGCCGGATCTTGTGCAAAGTCCGACTGATCAACCGGCAATCCATCTACATATTGCTTGCCGCTGCGTGTTGTTCTGCCTTCATCGGGCCAGGCCGGCGCAAGTACAATTTTTTGGCGTCCGCTTGCCGCAAACGCCGCTGAGATAACAGTAAACAAACAACTTATCATTCTTCAAAGCCCCGTAAACATTGCTGTATTTCCAGGTGACCCTGCATCATTTGAAGTAGAAGTTAGCGGCACTCCTAGCTTTACTTATCAATGGATTCATAACGAGATAGAAGACACAAGTCGCACTACAGATTCCTCAATAGACATTCTCGATATCACTAACGCCTCACTTTCCGACGTAGGCACTTATCAAGTAAGGGTAACCGACAATGCCCAAAACGAAGAGTTTTCATTAATAGCTGAGCTCTCTTTTTTAACACTTGCCTCCATAGACTCTGCCCCAACAAATCAATCTGTCTGGGAAGCAGAGACAACTCAATTCGTTGTTACAACTAATGGTAGCCCCCCAATTGCTTACCGATGGTTTAAAAATTCCACTTTAATTCTAGGAGCCACAGGAAATATACTTGAGCTATTCGAGGTTTCGTTAAGTGACCAAGCTGACTATTCAGTGGCAATTAGTAACAACCAATGGGATCCAGATGATACGGTACAATCCACCACTTTCACATTGACAGTACTTGAACTCCCGAACATTAATTCGCAGCCCGTAGGAGCGGATACGTTTCCCGGCTCGGTACATTCATTCGAGGTAGGGGCAACAGGT
>JAESRR010000030.1 GCA_016764535.1 Cohaesibacteraceae bacterium
AACTCGGTAAGACCCCAACCCTCAAGACGTGCCCTGCGGCCCACCGTGACCAATATCTTATCCGCAGGAATAGAAACTTCCTCTTCGTTGGATTTTTCAACAATAAGGGAGTTTCCTGAAGGTCCGGCAGATTTTGCTTTTGCGTTTAATAATAATTCGACACCAAGTGATTTAAGTTTTTTTAAGATCGGAGAAGAGAGTTCCTGGTCATATTGAGGCAAAATTCTATCTGCAAACTCAACAACAGAAACCGAACTACCCAGTTTGGCAAAAGCCAGGCCAAGTTCCAGACCAATATAACCAGCCCCCACAATTACCATTTTTTCTGGAACAGACTGTAGATCAAGTGCTTCAGTGGATGAAATTACGTTGTTTCCAAATGGCAGAAATGGAAGCTCGACCGGTTGCGATCCCGGTGCCAAAATTACGTGCCGCGCGTTGATTGTAACAAGTCCCGTGGGTGTTTCAACAAGACAGCATTTGCCGTCTCGCATCCTGCCCCAGCCCTGAATTTGCCGGACGCCGGATTTTTTTAATATACTGGAAACGCCAGACGTTAGTTTTTGAACAATACCGTTTTTCCAGGACATACTGGTTGCAAGGTCAAGCTTTGGCGCCTCTACGGAAAGACCAATAGCGTTGCCCCCTTTTGCCCGGGAAATTTTTTCAAATTCTGATGCAACATGAATAAGCGCCTTTGAAGGAATGCAACCAATGTTAAGACACGTTCCTCCCGGAGCTGATCCTTCAACAATGATGGTATCCAAACCCAGTTGCCCGGAACGAATGGCAGCAACATACCCGCCAGGTCCCGCACCAAGAACCAGAACATCACACGACAAAGAAGACATTTAGCGCTCCATAAACAATGTTGCCGGATTTTCAAGCGAAGCACGAATGTGCTGAATGAATTGTGCAGCATCCCATCCATCTATAATTCGGTGATCAAAAGAAGAAGACAAATTCATAATCTGGCGAGGTACGAATTCGCCATCTATATAAACAGGGCGAATTGCCATTTTATTGACGCCGACAATTGCAACTTCAGGAGAATTGATAACCGGAGTAGATACGATGCCGCCTATTAGACCCAGGCTGGATATCGTAATAGTTGATCCGGTCAATTCTTCCCGTTTTATCGATCCATCACGGGCAGCTTCGGACAATCGCCGAACTTCACTTGCCATGTGCCAGATGTCCATGGCTTCTGCATGCCGCAATACTGGCACCATAAGACCGGCAGGCGTTTGAGCAGCAACCCCGATATGTGCCGCCCCAAAAGTTTTCAATATCCCGTTTTGGTCGTCGTATTGGCTTGAAAGATTCGGCCAGGCCGAAATTGCTCTAACAATTGCGCGCATTATAAATGGCAGGATTGTCAATTTGGGTTGTCCATCGAGCCGTTCTTTGTTGAGATGTGCTCGAAGTTTTTCAAGTTCGGTCATATCAACTTCATCAACATAGGTAATATGGGGAATACGTTGTTTGGCATCCTGCATGCGTTCACCAATTTTTCGACGCAGCCCGATGATTTTTGTTTCGTTCATGCTGGTGTTTGCAACAAGACCACCAGCCTTTTGCGGGACTCCCTGCCCTTCAACAAATTTGTCCAGGTCTTTGTGTGTGATATGCCCTGCCGGACCGGACCCGGTGACAAACTGCAATTGAATTCCAGCATCTGTCGCACGCCGACGAACGCTTGGAGAAGCAAGTGGCTTTTCTCCCTCGGGTCTCGGCATTGTGTGCGATTGCATACCGTTTGAAACGTTGAATGGCTTCTCAATTGGCGCTTTCGAATATTGCTCCAAATGAATTCCGGGAGATGGTTTGGCGACGTCCTTCGCACCACCATCATCTTTTATGGTTTTTGTAGTAGAAACTTGCGGAGCATATTTCATTTCATTGGAATTGTTTCCATCGCCCTCGACTTCAATCGATATAATGACAGATCCAACTGGTGTCATTTCACCCAACTCACCGGATAGTAGAGTAATCCTGCCATCAACGGGTGAGGGAATTTCAACCGTCGCTTTATCAGTCATAACCGCAGCGAGAATATCATCTTCACGAACCAGGTCGCCAGGAGATACATTCCATTCGACAATCTCGGCTTCCGTAATGCCCTCACCAACATCGGGCATTTTAATCACATGAAGTCCCATCAGGCTGCCTCCATCAAAGACTTGAGAGCTCGACCAACACGCGCCGGTCCAGGGAAATAATCCCACTCCTGTGCATGCGGGTATGGTGTATCCCATCCCGCCACACGTTCCACAGGAGCTTCCAGATGATAAAAACAATGCTCTTGTATTTGAGCGATCAACTCAGCACCAAAGCCTGATGTCTGTGTGGCTTCGTGCAAGACCATACAACGTCCGGTTTTCTTAACAGATTGCGTAATAGTATCGATATCCAGAGGAACCAGTGTCCTGACATCAATGATCTCGGCATCGATCCCGGTTTCGGCAACGGCTGCTTCAGCAACGAAGCACATGGTTCCATAGGTTATAATGCTCAGGTCCTGGCCTTCACGGCGAATTGCTGCTTTTCCAATTGGTACTGTATAGTGCCCCTCGGGAACTTCCCCCGCCGCGTGCCCGGACCAGTTTTGCGCGGGCCGCTCATGATGACCATCAAACGGGCCATTGTATAAACGCTTTGGCTCAAAAAAGATGACCGGGTCATCATCTTCTATTGCTGCAATCAGTAACCCCTTTGCGTCATAGGGCGTAGACGGCACAATTGTTTTTAGGCCCGCAACATGGGTAAACAATGCTTCTGGACACTGACTATGTGTTTGCCCGCCAAAAATTCCTCCGCCCATCGGGCTACGAATTGTCAGAGGCACAGTAAAATCACCTGCAGATCGATAGCGCATCCGTGCCGCTTCAGACACGATCTGGTCATATGCGGGGTAAATGTAATCAGCGAACTGAACTTCAACACATGGACGCAATCCATATACCGCCATACCAATTGCAGAACCAACAATTCCACTTTCGTTAATTGGACAATCAAAAACACGGGACTTGCCATATTTTTTCTGCAACCCGGCGGTACAACGGAATACACCACCAAAAAAACCGACATCCTCTCCAAAAACCACCACATCGGGATCATGATCAAGTTTGACATCCATCGCAGAACGAATGGCTTCTATCATATTCATGCGAGCCATTTTTAAACCCCGATCTTCTGTCTTTGAGCCACAAGATGGGGTGGCATTTCCTTATAGACTTCTTCAAAGATATCCCGGGCACTGGAACCCTCACCCATCACTCCGTATGTTTCTGCTTCCCGGGTGGCGGATCGAATTTCCTCATCAAATTCTGCTTCCGCCTGCACATGACGTTCTTCAGACCACAAGCCTCGACCAATAAGATGGTTTTTGAGCCTTAAAACAGGATCACCAAGCGGCCAGGCAGCGGATTCTTCTCGTGGCCGGTATTGACTGGGATCATCCGAGGTGGAATGCGGAGCTACACGATAGGTTACCCATTCAATCAACGTTGGCCCAAGGTTACGCCTTGCGCGCTCAATAGCCCATTTAGAAACAGCGTATACGGCTAGAAAATCATTGCCATCTGCTCTGAGAGATGGAATTCCAAATCCGTGTGCCCGCTCAGCAAAGGTGGCAGAATCTCCGCCTGCGATTCCCTGAAACGATGAAATAGCCCATTGATTGTTCACAATATTTAGAACAACGGGAGGCTTGTAAACCGAAGCATTCACAAGAGCAGAATGAAAATCTGTCTCGGCTGTTGAACCATCTCCAATCCACGCCGAAGCAATTTTTGTATCACCTTTAATTGCTGATGCCATGGCCCAACCAACAGCATGAATATACTGGGTTCCCAAGTTTCCGGAGATTGTAAAAAAACCATAGTCTTTGGACGAATACATTATTGGCAACTGTCGCCCGTGCAAAGGATCCCGGGAGTTCGATAATATTTGGCAAATCATATCCACCAATGGATAATCCTGACAAAGTAACAATCCTTGCTGGCGATAGGTCGGGAAATTCATATCACCTTTGGACAGCGCCATTTGTTGACCAACAGCAATTGCTTCTTCGCCTGTACATTTCATATAAAATGATGTTTTGCCCTGCCGCTGCAATTTCATCATTCGTTCGTCAAACGCCCGTGTGCGTAACATCGAACGTAAGCCATGATGCAATATACTATCTTCCAGCTTCATGGCCCAGGGGCCAACCGCATCGCCATCCCTGTTCATCACACGAATTATAGTTGTGGCCAGATCTTTCATATCCCGGGCGTTCGTCTCAATATCCGGTCGACGGACCGATCCAGCTCTGGGTACTTCAAAATGAGAAAAATCCGGCTCGTCTCCTGGACGAACTTCCGGCTCGGGGACTTTAAAACTTAGCGGAGCGTAGTCTGACATGCTGGCCTCGTTTATGAAAAGAGCAGAAACATCACGCTCTTAATTACGACAACAATACTGACCTATATGATGCATCAAAATTATGGATTAAACTCTCTAAAAACGCCTTAAACTATATCACATCGCAAATATGATTATCCCGAATTAGCTGTATTTGAAGAATAATAACCCGAATTGAGGAAACAATGGCTGGTGAATAACCCGATGAAACGAGAATCTCGTTAAATCAATTTACAATCGGCAATTTGTCGGATTTTTTCCACCTCGATCGTCCTTGAAAGAAAAACAGAAAGCGGGTGTAGCCTACATGAAATATTCCATTCTAATTTATGGCGCTGAAAGCATAATTGATCGCCTGCCAGCCGGGAAAATAGAGGAACTATTTGTCGGACACCGTGAATTACAAAAACAGCTGGCAATAAAAGGACAGTTTGTTTCAGTCAAATTAATGCGAACAAGTAGTGCGGTGACATTAAAACCGGCACAGGGAGATTCTGAAAAACCGATCATTGTTGATGGACCCTACGCAGAAACGAAAGAAAATTTTCTCGGGTTCTATGTTGCTGACTTTGATTCTCTGGAACATGCAATTGAGTATGCAAGCCTGATTTCTTCACCTTATGTCACACTGGAAATCCGGCCAATTGACTGGAATGGCGGAATACTGGGTTCGCCTCAAATAGATTTGCCTGAATGATTGATCTTTGCTGGTTTAATGCTCAATTGGTTGTTCAGCGCCCCAAAGCTATCGCCGCGCTTACCCGCCTGTTCCGCGATGTGGACCTGGCAGAAGAAGCCTTTTCAATYGCCTGCGAACGAGCGATGAAATCCTGGCAGAARTCCGGCAAYCCTGACGATCCTTTTGCCTGGCTTTTAACMGTCTCCCGGAACGCCGCRCGGGATATTATACGCAAGCGAAAAAGAGAGGAAACACATCACACYGCTRTTGGAYTTGAACRGCCCGAAAGTCCGGAAAATGAATACATYCAGGTCATTGACGAAGGTACATTTCRCGATGATGTGTTGCGCCTTTTGTTTATATGTTGCCATCCATCGTTAAAGATCCAGGATCAGATGGCAGTAGCCCTTCGAATTGTAGTCGGACTATCTATTGAAGACATTGCACGTTCCATGTTCATAAAACCAAAAACCATGGAGCAGAGGATTACGCGAGCCAAAAAAACCATTTCCCAGGCAAACACTACTTTCGATACGCCAACACTTTCTGAACGAAACAAACGATTAAAAGCCGTTATGTTGATGCTCTATTTACTCTTCAACGAAGGTTGGACTGCAAATACCAGCTCAATTCAAACAAGACCCCTGTTATGTGAAGAAGCCATTAGACTTACTCGCATGCTGATGGAGATGTTTCCGGAAATTTGTGAACTGACTGGCATGCTCGCTCTGTTTTTATTGCAGCATAGTCGTCATTCAGCAAGAACCGATGACAATGGGCAACTGGTCATGTTGGAATTCCAGGATCGAATATTGTGGGATCGTCACCTGATTGCAGAAGGCCTGGTTCTTGTAGAAAAGGCTCTCCGCCACGGGATGCCCGGAACTTATCAGACACAAGCGGCAATTGCAGCCGTCCATGCTGAATCTTTGATCTGGGAAAAAACTGATTGGCTGGAAATCGAGCGCCTGTATCAAGTTCTTGAAATGTTGGATCCCTCACCTGTCGTTCGATTAAACCATGCATCCGCGGTAGCCAGAACCAAAGGTCCAAAAGCTGCACTGACGATGCTTGATAGCATCGAGGATGAACTGACAGGTTACAAATATTTCCATGCAGCCAGGGCAAAATTCTTCCAGGACCTCAAAGAGTTCGAAAGTGCTGTGACCGCATACCATGCTGTTCTGAAACTCGATCCCGGGCCACAGGAAATTGAATACATTCAGCAACAAATTGCAGTTTGCCAAAAAGAACACCCAACATTGTCGGGATAGCCTGTTCTGTTTCGTCCTTGTTACGTTAATTCAATAATGAGGAACCAAAGATGACAGATCCAATACAAACTCCAGGAATGCCAAGCTGGATTCAACATTCCGGCCCGGATGGCAAGGATGCCAGGTCATTCTACAAAAAAGTCATGGGTTGGAAACTGGATGAGATGCCGATGAAGGATGGTTCCAGTTATACCGCAATTACGGTTGGAGACAAACCAATTGGTGGATTTTCACCAATGCCGGAAGATGCAGGTGCCTGGACGATTTATGTAACTGTAGACGATGTGGATGCGTGTATTGCACGTGCATCCAGGGAAGGGGCAACTATACTCACACAGCCCATGGACGCACCCGGCATTGGTAGGTTGGCAACTCTGGTCGACCCCCAGGGCGCGCGCATTTCTGTCATTACATATGAAAGCATGCAGAACTAGTAACAAGGGGTTGTTTGGATTAACAAACAACCCCTTGCCACATAAAAATTCAGTTTATGAAAATGATAGGAAACAGGAGTCATGCAATGGCTTACGATGCAGAATTAACCGATAACTTTAGAAATTGCCTCGAAGGCATTCAGGGAATTTCAGAAAAACGGATGATGGGTGGCGTTTGCTTTTTACACGATGGCAATATGATAGGAGGGGCCGATCGCCCTAAAAATGGTTCTGGCAGATATATGTTTCGAATTGGCAAGGATCAAGAAAAGGAGGCTCAATCTCGTCCTGAAGCCTGTATCATGGAAATGGGCGGTCGGAAAATGGGCGGGATGTATTTTGTTGAAGCATCTGATTGCGACAATAGRATGCTAAATGACTGGATTTCCCTGTGTATGAGCTTTGTTGTGACCCTCCCTTCCAAAATCAAATAAACGGAATTGAAATGCCTTCATCCGAATTCAGAAATTTTCAACCTGAAACTGTTCAATACCTGCACAGTCTTAAAGATAATAATTCCCGTGACTGGTTCCTGAAGAACAAAAAAAGATACGAGACTGCATACAAAATTCCGGCACATTTGTTCGCGCAGTCTTTGACCACAAGGCTGGASAAGCTTACGCAGCTATCTCATAAAGCAAAAATTTTCAGAGTTAATCGTGATCTCAGATTTTCCAAAGACAAAACCCCCTACAACACCCATATACATATTTCCTTCACTCCGGAAATTACAGGTGTTTCAAAACCATGTTGGTTTTTCGGTCTGAATACAAACAAGGTAACGCTCGGCGCAGGGATATTCGGGTTTGATGCTTTGTTGCTGGATACATGGAGAAGCACGGTGGCCGGACCGAAAGGATCTGAACTTGCAAAAATTATTGGTTCATTGATTAACGAGGGCTCAACAATGCATGATCCAGAATTGAAGCGTGTTCCGGCTGGATTTGCCAAGGAACACAAACAGGTAAGTCTGCTTAGAAGAAAAAGCCTGTCGATCTGGAGTGAAACAGCCCATACAGATAAAGTAACTGAACCTGATTATTTAGATCAGTGCGAACAGCAATTTGCAACATTTCTACCCGTTACAAAATGGCTGCTAGAATTAAATCGCTAACCGAGCGCTGCCTCTTCAGCCAATAGCTCCCTTTTGCGTTCAACACCCCAACGATAACCTGACAACGAGCCATCATTTCGAACAACCCGATGGCATGGAATTGCCAATGCCAGTTTGTTTGCAGCACATGCTCCGGCGACTGCCCTGACAGCCTTTGGATTGCCAATTGCAGCAGCAACCTCGGAGTAACTTAATACACTGCCTGCCGGTATTGAGCGAAGCACATCCCATACTTTTTGCTGAAAGGCGGTCCCGCGAATATCCAGACTAATGTCAAGTTTGCTCCCCGGTGCATCAACAAATGCTATTACAGCAGCGATGGTTATTTCGTATTGTTTTTCCCCACCAATGAGTTCGGCGTTCGGGAAACGATCCTGCAACTCAAAAACCAGACTATCCGGGTCATCTCCCAGCTCAATTGAACAAACACCTATATCAGAAGATGCAACCAGAATGGATCCAAGGTGGCATTCACCGACAGCAAATCTTATTTGAATATCTTTGCCACCGTCTCTAAATGAAGTTGGCTTCATACCCAGCCTTGAGGCAGCTTCTTCATAAAAACGACTACTGGCATTATACCCGGCGCCGTACAGTGCGCCTGTGACGGATTGCTCTTCGTGCAAACCAGCCCGAACCCGTTTGGCTCTCAGGGCTTTGGAATAAGCCTTGGGCGTTACCCCGGTTGCGGTCTTGAAAATGCGATGAAAATGAAATTTGCTAACGCCAACAGCTTTAGCCAGAGCTTCCAGCCCGGGAGGCGTCTCTGCTTCCGCAATAAGGCGACAAGCTTGCTCCACCAATATCGATTGTTGCTTCTCCAACGAGAAGTTGTTGGGTTTGCAACGCTTACAGGCACGGTATCCTTCTTTTTCCGCTAATTTACAATTTTTGACAAATTCCACATTCTCACGCAATGCGAGGCGTGAAGGACAAGACGGACGACAATAAATTCCTGTTGTTCTCACGCAATAAACAAACACACCATCCAGGCCTGCTTCTTTTTGCGTAACAGCTCGCCACATTTCATCCTGCGATAATTTCAATATGCCAGATCCGATTAATGTCGGTGTTTGTTTCATAATTACTGTTCACTTCGAAAAGTTTTTATCAATGACTTCAAAATGAACGATTGATGATAGATGAAAAACCCGGTTCTTGCTTTCAAATTCGAGGTACTGGTGTGTTTGGTTCAAACCAGTTTTTTAAACATCGACAGCAAGAAACGGATGTCGACCAACTTAGAGGCCAGATAAGTCCATAGCTCTCAACAAAGGAGTCTGGAATGATCAATCTTAAGAACAAAACTGCCTTGATTACTGGTGCAAGCAGCGGCATTGGACGAAGTACAGCCTTACTGATGGCACAGCTTGGTGCAAATCTGGTCCCTGGTGTGAGAAGAGCGGCTTTACTTGATACACTTGTATCGGAAATTCAGACAATTGGCGGGCAAGCTGTTGCTCTGAACGGTGATGTTTGTAACGAATTATATTCAAAACAGTTGGTCGAGCTGGCACAAACCAAATATGGACAACTTGATAATGCATTCAACAACGCCAGTATTCTTGGTGAAATGGGTAATAATGAAATCATTTCAAACAGGGGCTGGAACGATACATTACAGACTGACAGAATCCCGGTTTCAAATCCGGGGTTTAATTCGACGGCGCAAATTCTGTCCACCATTCCTGATAACATATATTCAATCGTTAACGAGTGTTACACCATGCTTGCTCAACGAGACTTTTACAGATGAATTTATCGCAAATGGAGAATAAACGTCACTGTTGATAACAAACAATTCTCCAAGCTCAGTCAAGATCGTATATTCCATATGGCCCCCAAGGTAGGTTGCCTTGGAAATTGTACCATCAAGGCCCCCTCCCGTCATATCAACCGAAATCAAAATCGACGCGGGACGGATAGCAATATGTGCTCCTCCCAATCCCATTCCACGGTGATCCAGTTTAATATTCAGCGAGCCAACGGTTATTTGAGCTATTGGACCATCAATTGATGTGATTTCGACTTCAAGAAGATTTGCATCTCCGATAAAATCAGCAACAAAAAGATTTTCAGGACAACTATACAGATCCCGGGGAGCACCTTCCTGTGCAATCACCGCATTTTTCATGACAATTATTCGATCGGATACCGCTAACGCCTCTTCCTGATCATGAGTGACATAAACGACAGTCAAGCCAAGATTGCGTTGAATATCCCGGATTTCTTCCCGAACTTTTCTGCGTAATTTAGCATCAAGATTTGATAAAGGCTCATCAAACAAAAGAACCTGTGGTTCCAATACAAGAGCACGCGCTACAGCAACACGTTGTTGTTGTCCGCCGGATAATTCGCTCGGTAATCGATCCATATATCCTTCAAGACCAACCAGCTTTAGCCCATCATTTGCTTTATCCTGTGCTACAGATTTTTTAACTCCGCTTACATTTAATCCATAGGCTACATTCTCGCCAACTGTCATATGTGGAAACAGCGCGTAGGATTGAAACACCATACTCACATCACGGTCAGTTGCAGGAAGTTTTGTGACATTGACATCGCCGATGGTAATGTTGCCACTGTTGACCATTTCAAGCCCGGCAATCATGCGCAGAGTTGTTGTTTTGCCACAGCCCGAAGGTCCAAGCAGCGTCACCAGCGAACCCGCCTTGATCAAAAACGATACATCATCAACAGCAACAATATCCTGACCATATATTTTGGTTACATTATGAAAACGTACCGACGCTGCATTTCCCTGAATACTCATGCAATACTTTCCTTGAACCCTGTCGATGTTTTTGTCTTTGGTAAGGTTTTTCGTCGTGTTGCTTTTCGGTCGCTAACAAAAAATTGAAATAGTAATACTGCACTGAGCATAACCAGAATAAGGATGGAACAATATGCGATTGCCAGCCCGTAATCATTGTTTTCAACGCGGCCGATAATGTAGCTGGTTGCCATGTTATATTCAGCGCTAACAAGGAATATAACCGCGCTGATAGCTGTCATCGCACGTACAAAGCTGTAAACAAGCGCTGCGAGTATGGCTGGGCGCAACAACGGCAGAATAATCTTTCGAAACGTATAAAAACTGGTTGCCCCCAATGTGAGTGAAGCCTCGTCAAGGCTTTTGTCCAATTGGGACATTGCCGCAACTCCGGCTCGCACGCCGACCGGCATATTTCTGAATATGAAGCACAGTACAAGGATTGCGGCTGTTCCGGTTAACTCGATCGGAGGAACGTTGAAAGCCAGAATATAGCTCACTCCAATGACTGTACCTGGTATGGCAAAGCTGAGCATGGTTCCAAATTCAAACACATCGTGCCCCCGAAATTTTTGACGTACGAGAATATAAGCCGTCAATAGCCCCAGGCCTGCCGTCAGGGGGGCAGCAACCGTTGCTATGGTGATGGTTGTCCAGAATGAGTTCCAGGCTGATCCGGTCCAAAGAAATCCATCTTCAGTAATTTCAATGGAAAATGCCGTGATGTAATGCTTGAAAGTGAGCGAGTGATCCAGTCCCCATATTTCCACGAACCCTCCAAACATAATCATGCAATAAATTACCAGAGTGAAAACTGTCCAACCGGCAGCAACAGAATAAATCGGCCATTTTACGCGATCAGGAAGAATTGAATGGAACCCTGCGTCTCCTTTGCCGGTGACTGTTGTGTATGATTTTTTTCCAAGCCAGCGACGTTGAATGAAAAAAGCTGAAAGTGTGAATCCCAAAAGGACAAGTGCCAGCACGCCTGCCTGTCCCTGATCATTCTGAGCGCCAACAATGGCAAAGAAAATCTCGGTCGACAAAACATCGTAGTCCCCGCCCAGAACCAGCGGATTACCAAAATCTGCCATGCTTTCGATAAATCCAAGCAAAAACGCATTGGCAAGACCGGGCCGCATTAATGGCAGGGAAATAGTTGTGAATGTCTTCCATCGGTTGGCTCGCAATGTCTGTGCTGCTTCTTCCACCGATGGATTGATACCTTCTACAACACCAATCATCACCAGAAAAGCAATCGGGGTGAAAGCCAGCAATTGTGCCAACAAAATACCCGGCATGCCATACAGCCAGCGCCCTGGAACAAGACCAAACAGATCTGCAACAAACTGCGTCACAACACCGGAAACACCGAACAACAATATCAGTGAAAGACCGATAACAAATGGCGGGGTTATAATCGGCAATACAGTCAGAGCCCGAAGAAGTTTTCTATGTTTAAACCCGGAACGGGTTGCCACAAGTGCAAATACCAATCCCAGTGCCGTCGTTGTTACACCCACCACTATCGCTAAAAACAAAGAATTCCATGCGACACCGCAACCCACATTGCTGGTCAGGCAACCAAGTCCCCAAATTTTGAAATGAGATATTTTGGTCGTGAATGACAAAAGGGAAAAGAGGCCCTCATCATTCTGCAAGGCACTTAACATGATGCGAGAGACTGGAAAGAAAATAAACATGCCAACGATGGCGACGATCAACCCAATGCTGCTGACAACAAAGACATCGCCGTTAATAACACCCCGGGCAGCGATACCCTGTGTAATCATGAACAGGAAAGATGCTGAAACCAGTAAACCTCCATAACCAACACCATATTGACGGTCTATAACACCGTACCAGGTCTCAAGAACCTGAAATTCCCAACCTGCAATACCAATGGTGAAAGCCTGTAACAGCAGATACCCAAGACCGCCCGTGCCGGAAACCAACAATATCAGTGAATAAAGAGGGTCCGATTTTGCCCGTCCCCAAACAGCCAGGGGCAGTAATAGAAAAAGAGGAAATGGCGAGAGCCAAAACTTCCCCCCTTCCATTATCTGCGCCCATGCCGGACCATAATCCGTGTCGAGCGGATAACCATCAAGGAGCCACTCCAGTCCCCAAAATCCATCTTCGATGACATACCATGGCAGGATCATAAATCCGACCCAGCCGATAATCATCCAAAGCAAAACAGTTCGGTTCATGGAGTGATCCGTATACTCAATTGGTTACGCTTATTTGGCCAGTGTTTTGACTTCATCATCCCACTTTTTAAGCAGGCGTTTGCGTTCGGCCGAGCTACCATATTTTCCAAAATCATAATTGATTAATTTGATACTGGAGAGTGATGGTGCTTTTGAAGATGTTTTGGCACCCATATTGGACGGAACCTGAAATGCCTTCACTTCCAACGCGCGGGATTGAACATCGGCACGCAGCGCGTAATCATAAAACATCTGCGCTTCCTTGAGATTCCGGGCTCCCTTGATCAGGCTCATGGATCCGATTTCGTATCCGGTACCTTCACACGGGGCAACTGAAACAATAGGGAAACCCTTCACTGCCTGCTTCACAGCATCATGCAGGAATACAATCCCGATTGTATTTTCACCACGGGCGGCAGCTTTGATCGGTGCTGAACCAGATTTGGTATACTGGTTGATGTTTTTATGAAGGCCTTTCATAAACTCAAAGCCTTCTTCCTCGCCAAACAACTGCACGATTGTTGCAAGAGTTGTATAGGCAGTACCCGAAGAATTTGGATTGGCCATCTGCACATGACCCTTGTATTCCGGCTTTAGAAGATCTTTCCAACAGGCTGGAACCGGTAAGTTATTTTTGGCAAGCAAGTCCGAATTGTAGCCATAACCCAAAGCACCGGAGTATATTCCGATTGTTTTATCATCTGCCGACTTCGCCTGGCTTAGAGACCAGTCATTTAATTCACCGCGCAATGAAGAAACATACGAAACTGTGAGACCTTCTTCTGCGGCCTGCAAATGCGGATCGCCGGTACCACCCCACCACACGTCACCTTTTGGATTGCGGGACTCTGCCTTGATTTGCGCAAAGGTTTCTCCGGAGCTCTTGCGGCTCATGTTGACTTTGATGCCGGTTTCTTTTTCAAAACCTTTTGCCATCAACTGGCACCAGTCTTCCTGCGCACTGCAATAGTAATTCAATTTCCCTTTGGCTGCGACCGAACCGGTGCTCAGCCCCAAAGCAGTAACTGCGCCCAAAGCGGTTGATAGTAACAATACTGAGTATTTCATTATGCACTTCCTCCCAAAAAGCCGGGTAGATGAAATCTCCTCCATCCTGTCTCGGCAACATAACTCCTATGGTATAGTTTCACCAAAGAACGCAACAAATGCAAGAATTCACTTTCGAATTGTTTCAAATAATTTCATAACGCCGGGTAATCATCACATAATCAGTAACAATAGGAATATATACAGCGCCAAAGCTGTACCGAAACGGAACAATAAATGTGTAAAAAAAACAACTTCATCGGTTTTGATGAGGAATCGCACATCCATACTGAAATGGGTTCGGTTGCCGGTCGTGTTCCGTGTGGGCAAAAAAACTGAACTCACCACACAAATAGCAGACGGCAGCTACTCAAACTGGCTTGGGATTTTGATCCATTCCCCGGGGCATCGGAATTGGAACTACAGTAAATTCAGAAAAAATAATTGCAGCATCGCTAAAAGGTCATCGCTGGCGCGCTCCAGTCTGGAGACATAAAGACGGTTTAATTTCCAAATGGTAAACCAGGAGCAGCCTGCCTGGTGTTAAAATAAGTTTCCTGACATGTATCAAAACAAACTGGAACAACAATTGTGAACCTCAAACCTTTGATCAAATCCCTTTTGAATTCCAGTAATGTTCTGGGCGAAGGCCCGCTTTGGCATGTAGATCAACAGGCTCTATACTGGGTGGATATAGTTGCATGTGAATTGCACAAATTTGAAAACCAACGCCATCAAATCTGGCAATTTGATAAAAAAATATCGGCAGTTGTTGAAACGGTAACCGGCGGGTTGGCATTAGCAATTTCTGATGGAGTTGCGCTGTTTAATCCAGTTTCCGGTCAACTCGATTATATTTGCAAGCTGGATGAAGACCTCCCGAACAATCGAACCAATGATGCAAAAGTTGATCCATTGGGAAAATTTTGGGTTGGAACCATGAGCGATGGTGAAGGTGATCAATTTACACAATCTGGTCGACTTTGGTCAGTAGATAAAGACGGAAAATCTACCAGATTGCTGGATAACATCGGAATTTCCAACACTCTGGCATGGGATGAACATCGCAGTAAATTTTACTTTGCTGATAGCGCCATGGCAACAATCTATCAATTCAACTATGACCGCAAAAACGGTTTAATCAAGAAACAGGAAGTGTTTGTCAAGCTTAAAGACAAAATAGCTCCGGACGGTTCCTGTATTGATAATGATGGCTATCTATGGAATTGCCAGTGGGATGGTTGGCGAATAGTTCGCTACACACCTTGTGGGAATGTGGATCTTGTAATCAAGTTGCCTGTCCAAAGACCAACCAGCTGCGCGTTCGGCGGTAAAAATTTTACTCTATTATATGTCACATCAGCCAAATTGGGATTGACCGAAGCAGAACTTGAACAGCAACCGCAGGCTGGAGACATATTTGTCATTGATCTTGCACAACTGGGCATCAAAGCAAAAGGGTCAGCTTCGAATTTGTTTGGAAACTCAGCCTGAACAGCCAATAAAATACTTCAGGGTTAATTCTGCAAACGATTGTCATTTTATCCAAAACCATCCGGATATAAAACACAGGCTCCATGACAGGCCCAAAGCAAATTACAGGAATACATGCTGCGTAATATGCGATGTTTGATAGTTCCTGACATCTGGATTTTGAAATAATGCGTAAGCAGGTTAACTACTTTGCAAACGCAGAATGCATTGGCAACGCAGTACTTGGTCTCGCCACAGAAGTCGGGAAACCAACACTGCTGGAACGAAAAGAGATCATCCAGAAACGAGCAATTTTAATAATGGAAGACTGGATTATTCTGTCACGAACTGCGGAAGCTCCGTAGAGAGCAGGTTGAACCAGGGCATTTTACCAGGCAAGAAAGAGCTGATCGGCTGGTTCTGCACCCCCCTTTATCGGGACGACAGCGCGCTACCTATCACACGTTTTTTGAACACGGCGCCTGGCAAGTTAACCTCCGGTTTCAATCCAAAAAAGTGTCTCGGTATTTGGGCCATTCACATTCAGGAGATGATATCCGTAACCCGCACGCCAAATATCCGACCTTAAATGAGATGAAGAGCTTGGAAGGTGCAATCCGAATTCAAGATCAATTCAGCGCAGTTGACCAAAGGTAGCAAATTCTCTGTGTTAAAAGTGCGTTGAAATGGCAGATAGTCTGGACGCTGGTTGCACAAATGGTAGCACAAATCTTGCGGTTTTTTCCGAAAAAACCCGCCATAACAGCTAAGTTATT
>JAESRR010000190.1 GCA_016764535.1 Cohaesibacteraceae bacterium
CCGGTATTTCATCAAAAACATATTCAACCTCATTTCTTATGTTAATCCGATACCATTAGGCATGTGAATGCAAACTGAATGTTTGACCAATGTTGATCTTGCAAAGCACACCGTTGCAGCCTAAACCCGTTTTCAAACAATACTGACCAATACCTGGAGCCATCAATTATGAATCTGGAAGCAATTCCTGCCGGTAAAAATGCCCCTGAAGATATCAATGTGATCATCGAGGTTCCCCGCGGTTCATCTGTAAAGTATGAACTGGACAAGGAATCGGGAGCGGTGTTTGTGGACCGTTTTTTATTCACACCAATGGCCTATCCGTGTGATTATGGATTTGTACCAAATACATTGGCAGATGATGGCGACCCGATTGATGTCCTGGTTGTTGGTGATGCACAACTGGCTCCCGGCGTTGTGATCCGGGCGCGCCCTGTTGGTGTTCTGGTGATGGAGGATGACGGTGGCAAGGATGAAAAAATTCTCGCTGTTCCTCATTCAAAAATGACGTCGATGTATGACCACATCAAGACCCATGAAGATTTACCGCAAATCCTGCGCGATCAGATCAAACATTTTTTTGAACATTACAAAGATCTTGAACCTGGTAAATGGGTCAAAATCGAAGACTGGGATGGTCCGGACAGAGCCATGCAAATGATTCAGGCCTCAATGGATAATATGAAAAAATAGAAACTCGCCAATGCAATAAAAAAGGCGCCTGTTGTGGCGCCTTTTTAAATCGAATAAATATCAGAGTTTTTAGAATGAATGCCGGTATTCGCCCAGCAAACTGCGAATAAACATAATCGCGAACAGCAGCACGATCGGGGACAGGTCAATGCCGCCAATGCTCGGGATGATCCGACGAATGCGTACAAGAACGGGTTCTGTGAGCTGATTTACAAAATTCCAGATCATATTTACAAACTGATTGCCTGAATTAATAATATTAAACGCAAACAGCCAGCTGAAAACGACAGCTGCGATGACGATATACTGATAGAAATTCAAAATGGCATCGAGTAACGAGAAGACCGACTGCATCGCAGGAACCCTTTTTGGTATGTGTTATCACGTCATGTAGCGACGTTGCCTGGCAATCGCAAGGGCAGCGGTCAAAATCTATTGATCATTATGAATCTGTCGGAACATCTACAAAGTTGCATAAAGGACGCCGAGAACCTGGAATTTGAGGCGCATGGATAGCTTGAACACCGGCTGGAGGTGAGTGTTTTAATTCTGATTGGCTCGACCTATCCATAGATCAAGAAAATCACTTAGCCAGGTTTTAACTGCCGGATCAAAAAGAGCACGTCCGCGAAAATGATCGCTACGGCTTTTGGCTCCTGGAAGTTTCATTCTGGGTGCCGCTTTTGTTGTCCAGCGGTACATCATAGCCAGGGTCAATTCCGGATGGAATTGAATGCCATAGGCTGCCTTGCCGACACGGAAAGCCTGACAGGGATATGTTTTGCCGGATACAAGCAATTCAGCATCTGTATTGTCGGGAAGATACATGCCTTCACGATGCCATTGATAGAATTTGGAAGGCCATGTCATGAGGTTTTGACCGGCTGTGGTCGCTTCAACCGGGTAATAACCAACCTCTACCAAAGCATCCTTGTGGGCCCGGACGGTGCCACCAAGTGCTTTCACCATCATCTGTGCACCAAGGCATATGCCAAATACCGGTCTGCCGGTTTGCATTGCCATACCTAGCCAGTCAATTTCACGTTGTACAAATGCGTCGGAATCATTGGCGCTCATCGGGCCACCAAATACAATGGCACCTTCAAAGTCATCCAGATGACCTGGCAATGGGTCACCAAATCGGGGACGACGGATATCAAGCGAAAATCCACGCTCGATCAGCTGCATGCCCACACGACCCGGCGTGGAGGTCTCCTGATGGAGAACTATGAGGACTTTATTAGACACAGGAGAGTTACTCGTGATGATTGAGCGCCAATTCTAGTCTTTCTTGTCACCGGTCGCTACCCGTTTTTTCAGTAACATACGTCGACGGGTTGAAATACCCAATAATTCAGCAACCCGCCAAACGATATTGTCTTCAAATTCATGGACAACGCCATCKGCGTAAACCAGTTGCCAYAACAATTCGACAATTCTGGCYCGRCCGTCTTCGTCAAGGTTKCGCTTCAGGACTTTTGTGAAACTATAAAGGTCTACAGCTTCCCGGTCCCGGATTTCTGCATCCTTCACCAGACTGTCAGTTTCCTTTGACGTTAGCCCGTACTGTTTCATCAATGCAGTACGAAGCATTTTATGTTCATCTTCAGTAACTTCACCATCAATACTAATGAGATGAACACACAGAGCCGCAGTTGCCAGTCGATGGTCATCATCTTCGAAATGCTCTGTTCCGGCATTGGTGAGATCAGAAATCAGCGCTTTGAGACTACCAAACATGATTGCAGATTATCCTTGTGGTGCATGTTCCATATAAACCTTTCCGATCCGGGTTGCATCCCCTGACACAGAGAATTTATCCATGATTTGTCATATGATTATCCCAGCTTATATCCGGTCGCGATGAAAGCGTTGTCAGGCTACCCGGGGAAATCGCTGTGGCTGCAATTTTACCAGAGCCGCTGGATAATAAAAACCCGTTGTCGCTGGTTGCTGCAATACCACATCCATCTTTCATGGATTTGTTTCCCAAATATGCACCGGTTACTGTGTTCCAGAATAAAACAAGGTTTCCGCGGGGTGCGCTTGCAGCGACAATGTCTCCGGCGCTATTTCCAGTGATTGAACCAATATAATTTTTCAGTTGACCAGCCAATTCATCAGGCAGATGTGTCATGGCTATCGGCTCTCCCATACGATGGTGGCCAATTAGAGCGGGAGATTCAAGTTTTGATCCTTGAAACTGGCAACCAAACCAGACCGTACCATTAGCGATCACCGTAAGGTGCCGAATACTGAGTTTGTGGAGATTATCGTGCAGGATCGCGAGGTCGACCTGGTTACCATTTTCAACATCAATATATGCAAGGGAAGGTTTCATGAGCGGTAAATTGAGTTTTGCCCGCCCGTAGTCGGGATGTGTTTCAATTCCTCCATTTGCAACCACAATGGTTTTTCCATCGGGGAGAATTGCAATGTCATGAGGTCCGACCCCATAGGATCGGTATTCGCCAATCCGCATAAATCCTCTATTTACATCATAAATCCCGATGATACCGATCGCATTCTCAAAATCGTTTTCGGTTGTAAAGTAGAAATGACCGTTTTTTGAAAAGACACCATGACCATAAAAATGCCGACCAATCGGTGCTGTTATTATCCGGGGGGCAAACGAATTTGAAGTACTGGCAACCAGACAGAAATTTCCAGGACGTCGCGCAGGGGCAACCAATATCCTGCCGTCTGGAGAAAACGCCACGTCGTGGCCACGGCCCTGTAGTGGAAACACTTCCAAATCCTGCCCGGCCTCATCCAGCAAAACAGCTGAAAAACTACCGTTTACCTCGCGCCGACATGAAGCAAATTGTACAGTCCCGGCCCGCGCTGTGGGACATTTGCCTGTCATAAACAAGCTGACTGTTGCGCTCGCTAAAAGCGTACGACGGCTAATCTCCATCGAGTGCATTGAACCCGACAAGTAACCCGGCAGCATTTGCGTAAGTGTTTTTTAAATGGTCGTAAAGGACGGCAATTGAAATCCGTATCAGAGAGATCGTCACACGGTGTTTTTTCTCCAGAAAGGCTTCCTGAACCGGGATGCCATGCAGTTTATTCAGTAGACGGTCAAGATTTGCAAATTCCGTGGTAATTGCTGTGGAGACCCAATGGCTATCCTCGTCCAGTAATTGATCAAACCGGGCAGATTGAAACAGTTTATCTGCATTTTTCATATTGTTTTGAATAGACTTAAAAGTTTGTTCGGAGCGGTAAAATATTGCCAATTTTGGTCGGGTGAATTTGCGGTCTTTGCCCAGCGGAGGGCCAAGCTTTTGATCCGTGGCGGCTTGCAGGATTGTTGTGAGCGTCTTGATTAGTTCAGCGACTGGTTCCCTGGATGTTTTGTAAATCGGGTTTGTTACTGAGGGATTTAGAAAAAATCTGGCGAAGTTTTTAGACGACCAGGAGTTCCGCAGAGTTGCGGCATTGCGGGACATAATTATCGAAATTGTCCGGGCAAGTGCACAACGATAAATGGCTTGCGGAGTTTCTCTAATCAGAGTGTCAGAATTCGCTCCAAACAAAATATATTCGAGGGCACCAAACCCATGAAGAACAATTGATTTATTTACCAGTAACTCTGGATTGATCAAATCGGGTGCCCGGCTGACAAACGCACGCCTGATAATTTTTAAAGCCAGGCCTTTCCGATCGGGATAAAATTGAAATCGTTCGTAATTATTGTCTGTTATCAATGGCCCAAACCTGAGTATTTCAACCGCTGACCATGCTTTCAGTGATCTTTTGAATTGCTGTCTTACGGATGTTAATCCCTTTTGGTCAGGATTTTCACACAGAGCACCAATCAGCAAGGATGTTACTGATGTTTCGGCTTCAAACTTTTTGACGGCGGGCTGGATATAGTGGATGAACGCGCGTTCAGCTATTTTGTCATAGGCAATATTTTCGTTCGCCGATGCTGAAGTCGATGTCAGGGTGAGGATCAATAGACACAAATACAAAACACGCATATTGTTTCTTCCGGCCATTTGTTTCACAGGGATTTCAAAAATGCCAACAGGGCATTTCTGTCATGTAGTTTCATTTTTTTATATAGATCCCGGGATGATTTTGCTTCCCCGCCGTGCCAAAGAATTGCCTCTTCCAGATTTCGTGCGCGACCATCATGTAGGAAAAAAGTATGCCCGGAAACTGTATCTGTCAGCCCACTGCCCCAAAGCGGTGGCGTACGCCATTCTTCTCCCCTGGCGTCGGCAACAGGTCGATGATCTGATAGACCTTCGCCCATATCATGAAGCAAAAGGTCGGTATATGGCCATATAAGCTGGAATCTGTTTATTGGCCGGGCTGCATCCCTTGACGTTACAAATTTAGGGGTATGGCAGTTTATGCACCCGGCTTTGTAGAACTGTGACTTGCCTTCAAGGGTTTGTTTTGCAGAAACATTTCGGCGTGCCGGGCTGGCGATATTTGCGGTAAACTGAACCAGAACATCCAGTGGTTTGGCCGGGACCTCTGAATTACCAAGTCGTAACTGAACACCGTTGGGTGCATTGCTGCAATATTGCTGAAGAGGGGTGCAATCTCCTGCGGGTTCAGGGGCAATGTTTGTTGATAGACCCAAGTCTCCCGAAAAAGCATGGGACGCCTGTTGATGCAAGTTTGGTTCGGTTGCCTTCCAGCCAAACCGGCCAATTTGCAGCTTGCCGTTTTGTTTGTTGCGGACCAGATTTATTCGCCCGGAAATACCGTCTTTGTTACGATCTTCTGGGTCGGAAAGATTAATTATGTCAACAGGATGGATCGCCTCGAGCAGGCCAAGGCCAATCATGGGATTGGCAATGCGTGGCGACATCATCATTTTTTTTGCAATTGGGCCATAGGCTGGATCAGTGATCGACCATTTGGGTTTGCGTAATGAGACAGTGGAACTGTCTGCAAGTTGTATCGGGATTTCAGTCCAGGAAACAGCCACCTGACCTTCGGGTTTATGACCCTGAATGGCGCGATCCTGCAATTGCCCGCCATAAATCGGGTCAACTATGCGGGATACGGATTTGTTGTTTATTGCCCGGTGCTCGACCCGGGTTGAAGGCGGTACAGATAATCGCAAAAGGAATGAGCGCGCGTCTCCGGTTTTCATATTTGGGGGCCTTCCCCTGCCATTGCCCAAATGACATCTCAGGCAGGATCGGGCATTATAAAGCGGCCCCAGCCCGTCGGATGCAAAAGTGGTCGAAGGAGAGCTGACCCAAAGTTTTTTAAAAATGCTGCGGCCAAGGTTGAAATTCATTCGCTCAATGGCATCAAGGTTTTGTAATGGTTGAGAAAAGCTGTTTTTCCCTGATGGAGCCATTGGTGTTCCTGCACCGGATGTCCGGGCTTCAAAAGCTTCTGCCTGATCGAAACTGGAAGTCGGGGTGGTAATTGTTATGACACGCTGCTGATCTTTTATCGAAAGATCAGGGCGGGCTTTCAACTCTCCGGCAATTGTTGGAACCAACAAGGCAAGCAGCATAGCCAGGGTTCTTAATATCAATGTCGTGTTCCTGGTTCAGAACTGATTTGTATTCGTATTGCTTCAAAAAGGCGCGGCAGTGCATTTCTGCCGCGCTTTTTTAGGATACTTATCGGTATTTTCTATTCAAAAACAGATTTTGGATTGTCCAGACTGTCTGAACCTTCGATTGTCACGTCCCTAATGCCCAGAGCAGCAACAACGCGTTCGATTGAGCGGGTCTGATCCACAAGCATATCAATCGCTGTCTGTACAACCTTGTTGCCTTCTGTGTTACCTTCGCTGATCATCTGATCATAAGCTTCGATTGTTTCAGCTCTGGTTTTCAAAGATCCAAAAGCAACAAGGGACGCCTTGAGCTTTTCTGCCATCTCTTCGCTCAGAACCTGATCCTTTTCAGCCAGGTATTGTGCAAGGCTAGCACCCTTGATCATCGACCCATCAACGCGTTTGTAAGAACCAAACCAGACATTGTTGATGCCGGTTACATCGTAGAAATGTGAATTGTGAGTGTTGTCGGAGAAACAGTCATGTTCTTCTTCCGGATCCCCCAGCAAAAGGCCAAGCTTCATACGCTCGCCTGCAAGCTCTCCATAAGACAGAGAACCCATGCCGGTCAGGATACGTTGCAAACCGGCTGTGTCACCCGCCGAAATGATATCCTTGCGTGCTTCGCCATCTTTCGCCCACGCTGCTGTGATTGCTTCAAGATCTGTGATCATGAGATCAATTGCGGAAACAAGATAATCGGCTCGTCGAGCACAATTTCCGTTGGTGCAGTTGGCTAAATCATAGTCAGTCCAGGAGCGGTTCCCCGCGCCTTTGTCATTGCCATTAAGATCCTGTCCCCAAAGAAGAAATTCAATAGCGTGATAACCGGTGGCTACGTTGGCTTCGACTTCCCCGGCTTCGTGAAGTGATCCAGATAACAAGGCAGGCGTGATATTTGTTGCGTCAATTTCATCGCCACCGATAGAAACACTTTTATTTGCAATTACGTTTGCAACATATAGCGGATTTGCGTCTGATTCCTGACCATAGGACTGGTCAACATAGTCAATCAAACCCTCGTCCAACGGCCATGCATTCACCTTGCCTTCAAAATCGTCGACGATTGGATTACCGAATCGATAGACTTCAGTTTGTTGATATGGTGCGCGTGCCGCAATCCATGCAGCCTTGGCAGCGGTCTGGGTATTAGCTGAAGGCGAAGCAACGAACGCATCAATCGCTGATTTTAACTGAACTGCTGTGTTCAAAGAATCCTGATAGGAAGCGTGAGCAATATCTGCGTAATTGGTAACAACTTCATTTGCTGTCACAGCAAGAGCAGCTGTGCTGATCGTCAATGCAGGTATAAATGCCAGTGCGGCAGTCATCTTTTTCATAAAATTTGTCCTGTTATTCTAGAGATTAATTTAGGCCCGAAAGGGCAGGATTGTGGGATTTCTGTATTGGTTGTCAGGATGTGGGCACTTTCGCTCAATACGTCTGCGAGATCCTGAGCAGTACGAATTGCAGCCTGAATGCCATGTTCGCCGACAAGATCCAAAGCTGCATCGCGTTTTGCCTGTTCGTCATTATGCTGACAGGCTGCAATTAGTCGCCTTGCCGCACATTCGTCTCTACACAGACGCAGGCAGCCATAAGGCAAGGTCTCAAACTGTCGTCCTGCGGACTTGCGCGATGTTCGAACCCACGTAGATAATTCTCCCAGCGCCCGTTTTGCAAGTTGCGGGTCGAGCGCATTTTCATAGGCTTTCCGGGCCAGCTCCCAACATTCGATCTGGCCTGTGTCAAAGCCTGCATTCCAGTAACGGAATCCATCAACAACAAGGTGTTCAGCGATGTTGACCGGACATGGTTTTGTCTGGCCTTGTGGAGCATGGGAAGTCATGATTTCCTCTAATCCCCCGGGTTAAAGGCCCGGGCACCAAAGGTTTGATGAGTTAAATTCTCATATTAGTTTTTACTGCAGTGAGTCAAGAGATAAGCACATAATAACAAAGGCTTGGAATTATTCTAATTCTAAGTTGAGCCATAAACTCATGAAATAAAACCCGATTTAAGAATGGCCCGGTTTTATAAAAACTGTTCAAATCATATGACCTATTGTATTACTTCCGGAGCAAAAAAATCGAGAGTGACAGATGACAAATCCGGTTCCGGCCAAACAATCATTATTGGCATGTATTGAAGATCTGGAAACGCATTATGGTAAAGCGCTTGAGAGGTCTCTGTACAAGGAACTTGATTACATATCTGAACATTATGCTGCGTTTATAAGAGCGACGCCATTTGTCGTTCTAGCAACAAGCGGGCCAGGTGGGCTTGATTGTTCACCGCGTGGTGATCCTGCAGGATTTCTCAGGATTATTGATAAAAATACCATTCATTTGCCGGATCGTCGTGGCAATAACCGCATAGATACCTTGCGCAACCTTGTGGTGGATCCGCGCATATCACTTTTGTGTATCATTCCTGGAATTGGCGAAACGCTGAGGATAATCGGTTCTGTCAAAATATCGATTGATTCTGATCTGTGCGAATTGCATGCGATGCAGGGCAAAGCCGCAAAATCAGTTCTGGTTATCGATGTCGAAAAAGTATATTTTCAGTGCCAAAAAGCGCTGCACCGCTCTGGAATTTGGGATATGGACACACAGATTGACAGAGCACTTTTGCCGTCTGCAGGTGATATGACGAAGGCAAATTCTCCAGAACCTTTTGATGCAGAGGCATATGACAGGGATTATCCTGAATATATGAAAAAGACAATTTATTGAGATTCTTGCTTTCTCCAGGCAAAGCTCAATTTTTCTCCGAATGAACCCATAATACCTAAAACTCTGTAATTATGTACTTAATTGGTATACTCGAATTCCATATAACGGAGCATTCTGTTGGAATGCCCTCTAATTGCTTACTGAAATTTACTCAATTCCATAATATGACCAAATGCTGGAATTTTTTATAGTTGATTGTGGATGAAACTTGAGAACCAACCAAATCCGAAAACTGCAATGATTGAAACCGGGCAAATTCTTCAACATTCAAGGTGATTGGTCCTCCGAATAAGAGGACCAAAATTTTGCTAACTGCTAACTGCTAACTGCTAACTGGTTGTTCAAAAATGTTCTGAGCCCATCTTTGTAATGCTGCGGAAAATCGCAAGATTTTAATCCCTCAAAAATGGGTTCTACATAGTCTTTTGTTGGTATCCAGCCTTCTGGATTATCAGGAATAACGTAAGTTGAAGACTTGACTGTATTTCCCTTGCTATCGATCAATTCAATTGGGAAATGCACCCATTGGCGTTTGTCGACCATCGCTGCCTTGTCCAGATTTGCCATGTCCTCGTCTGATARTTCGAACTGAATTCCCCAGGTAACAGCGTCAGGATCAGTCTCAAGGGTGCWTCCGGCAAGGTCCGGCTGGGTACATTTGCCAAAACCCATCCGGTGGCCCATCAATTTCATATACCCGGTGTTTTTGGCACTGGGTGCAACCCGTTTCATACTGTCTTCCAGCAATAAGGTGCCATAGGCGAAATAGTGCATTGATAAATCCCTTTGTTGATATGAATTCAGGAGAGTTTCCAGGCAGATTGCCTGAATGCTTTTTGGGCAAAGAGAACCGTTTCGCCATCCTTATGGCATCTGACCATCCGGTTCTCCTTGCCCTGTCGCACTGGTGGGCTCGTGCGATGACAAATATCGTCCGCTAAGGGACATCGTGCGCTAAACAGGCAACCCGGTTGGTGGTGTGTTAGATCGGGCGGTGAACCAGGTATTGAGATTGGATCCCTGTTGGAACCGGGTACCGGCACGGCGTTGCGTAAACCGATTGAGTAGGGGTGCCGGGGATTCTTGATGATTTCACGAGTTGGTCCCATTTCGACAATGACACCGGCGTACATGACAATCATGTGCGTGCAGTTTTCTGCTACCAGTGACAAATCATGGGTAACAAGAATGAGTGCGAATGACAGTTTTTCCTGTAATTCCCGAATGCGGGTGAATATTTGATCCTGGACAATTACATCAAGTGCGGTGGTAGGCTCGTCCGCCAGTATTATTTGTGGTTCCAGAGCCAGTGCCATGGCAATCACAACCCGCTGGCGCATGCCTCCGGAAAATTGATGCGGATAGTCACCGGTACGACCCGGATCGACGCCTACCAAAGTAAACAGTTCCTGAACCCGCGTGCGAGCTTCATTACGCGAAACGGGCTGGTGCGCGCGAATTACTTCCATGATTTGATCCCCGACACGATGGACGGGATTAAGCGCATTAAGTGCACTTTGGGTGATCATCGAAATATCTCGCCAGCGGGTTTTTCGTCGGCTGTTTTCATCAAGGCTCAAAAGATCAGTGTCCTTGAGCCTGATTTGACCGGATTTAACTGTTCCGTTCGTTGCAACCACACCCATAATTGCCTTTAGCAACGTGCTTTTGCCGCATCCGCTTTCACCAACAAGCCCTACACGTTGATTGCTTTCTATGGTGAAGCATATGTCTTTTAGCGCTTCGGCCGGGCCGCTATCAGTTGCGTATTCAACCGATAAATGTTGAACAGACAGAGCAGGGGCAGGCAGAGTTTTAGTCGATCGCTGATTCATGTGCCTATGTCCCGCATGCGTGGATTGACAACTTCCTCATAGGCGCGGCCGATGAAATAAACAGCCGTCACCAGGACCATGATTGCGATACCGGGCGGTAAAACCCACCATGGTGCGCGATACATCATTTGAGAGGCATATGCCTGATAAATTATGGAACCCCAGCTGACTACATCCGGGTCGCCAAATCCCAGAAACCCGATGCTTGCTTCAGTTATAATTGCCCATGCAACAGCAAAAGTTACGCCGATAAGTGCCAGTGGCATGACATTGGGAGCGACTTCCCGATACAGGATATCAAAGTCGCTGGCTCCAGTGGTTCGTGCTGCTGAAATGAAGGGCATTTCCCGGAGCGATAATACCTGTGCCCGGATAATTCGGGCGGTTGAACGCCACATGACGATCATCATCGCAAAAATGATTGTCCAGATGTTGCGACCGGTCAGTGATAACAGAACAATTATGAAAGGAAGAAATGGCAAACCGAGAAATATATCGGTTATGCGCATCAGCAGGGAATCAAGTCTTCCACCAAAATAACCGGCAATCAAACCAACGTTTAATCCAATGGCGACAGTACCAACAGCGGTGAGTAATCCGATGACAAGCGCTGGTCTTGCTCCCCAAAGCATTTGGCTCAGGACATCGCGTCCGAGCAGTGTGGTGCCAAGCGGATGTTCCCAGCGTGGGGAAACAAGTCGCACCAGATTGTCATTCGCGTCATAAACCCGTTCAAATGCACCATAAGGTGCCAAAACCGGGCCGAAAACAGCAAGAATTATGCATAGTCCGAATACCAGCAGACTGATCTTGCCGGAAGGATGACGCCAGACGATGCGCAGAAAATCAATAAAATGAGACATGAATGATCACTTGTAAACAATACGCGGGTCGAGAAACCCGTAAATAAGATCGGAGATGAATGTTCCAGCGATTGTCAGAACCGCAATCAGCAGAAAACTGGCCTGTACCATCGGGTAGTCCGACCGACCGACGGCTTCGACCATTAAAAGACCCAGACCAGGCCATGAAAATACCGTTTCTATGACCACAGATCCGGCCACGGCCCATCCCAGTATCATTGGCAAAGTGGTGGCCAGTGGAAGCATGGAATTGCGCATGGCATGTCCGAAAAGAATGCGACGTTCTGTCAAACCTTTCATCCGTGCAAGTTCAATATAGTCTTCGCCAATCGTGGCCAGCATTGAAGAGCGCATCAACAGAAACGGAAAGCAAAACTGGTACAGCGCATTCACAATGAATGGCAGGGCGAGGTGATGCAGAAAATCGGCTGAAATGTACATTTTCAGAGTGTTCTGCGGGAACATTCCAGGAGTGACCAAATGACCGATTGGAAACAAATCCAGTTTTATTGAAAACAGTAATATTGCCAGCATTCCCAGCCAGAATACGGGTGTTGCCTGAAACGCAGTAGCAACCAAAACCAATATTGTTTCAAACCGGCTGCCTCGTCTCCAGGCAACGACTGCGCCCATAATTGCTCCGGCCAGATAGGCTGCCAACATGGAAGGAAGGATGAGCAATACTGTGTTCAGCAAACGACCCTCGATTGCGTCGGCAACGGGTCGTCGGGTATGGAAGGAAATTCCAAAATCCAGAGTGGCGAGGTTTTTGAGGTAAATAAAATACTGTTCCCACAAAGGTTTATCAAGGCCAAACTGGGCACGGAGCGCTTCCTGAGCCTTGGGATAAAGCGCAGGGCTGATAACTGTTGCGGTCGGATCGCCAGGCAGCATCCGGAACATAAAGAACATCAGGGTGATCATGACAAATAGCGTGAGGCACATGTGCCAAAAGCGCTTCAATAGAAATGCACTCATGATTTTGAACTCCCGCAATCCTTGAATATCGGGAGATGACATTGCACATCATGTCCGATTCTGATGTGAGACGGCGGTGTTTGATCCTGACAAATATCCAAACGATCAGGACACCGGGGATGGAAACGACAGCCTTTTGGAATGTTGATCGCATCAGGTATGCCGCCAAGAATTCTGGCAGCCTTGCGTTTGGCGTCGGGATMRAWTRMMSGTGTAGAGGCCAATAATGCTTTTGTGTAAGGGTGTTGGGCTGATTGCAAAACACTTTGGGTGGGGCCTGTCTCAACAAATTGTCCCAGATACATAATTGCAAGACGATCACATATGGAACCTACCGAAGCCAAATCATGGGTTACGTAAATCATTGCAAGATTTTGAGATTTAACGAGCGATTTCAAAAGACGAATAATGCTCCATTTTATTGATACATCCAGCATGGARATSGGCTCATCASCGATCAATAATCGGGGCCTCAATACCATGGCCCGGGCAATACAAACCCGCTGTCGTTGACCACCACTCAGTTGATGCGGGTATTTTTCAATAAAATTTTCGACCGGTGTCAGATCGGCCATCTCSAATGCATCGTGAATTCTATTCTGAATATCGACACTATTCAGACCAAGTTTTTGATAAATCAGGGGGCGTTTGATGATTTCCCCGATATTGTGCTGCGGATTGAGAGATCCATAGGRGTCCWGRAAAATCATCTGTACGTTTTTATGAAATGCGCGCCGGTCATTTTTGATGAGTGATTGCGTATCCAGGCCGTCAAGAGTAATTGAACCGCTGGTCGGGGGTTCAAGACCACAAAGTGTTCGCATGAGACTGGATTTTCCGCAGCCACTTTCACCAACAATTCCGAGAACTTCACCGGCGTTTAGTTTTAAGCTAATTCCGTCAACTGCCCGGATTTGTGTCTTGTTGGAGCTGGATACAAGAGCGGCAAGTCCTGTGCCGACAGAGTAGTGTTTTTCGAGATTTTCAACTTCAAGCATGGAATAAAAAGCCTGGTACTAATTATTAGACACAAGAGACGAGCGGAGAGAACCTCCGCTCGTTTATTAGGTTATTCAGGTTTGTGCAGGAGTCCTGCATCATCCCAGCTGTAACCCGCGTCTGACAGGATTTTGCGAGCCCGTTTCAGATTGAATGTTGGCAGTTCAAGGTCTGCGTTGTGCCAAAATCCATTGATCGGGACGATGGATGATGCGCTGCGTGTTGCGTCGCCTCCATGAACTTCCTTGATGATTTTTGCGTATGGAATAGCAAAAGCCAGTGCCTGGCGAAGCGCTTGATCCTTCAGAGCCGGTTTGCCAACATTGTATCGAGCGGCCATGTATCCGTTGGAATAAGTACGAAACAATTTGATGTTTGGTTCTTTGGCAAATTCCTTGACAATTGTTGGAACCAAAGGTTGAAGGGAAACATCAATTGATCCCTTTTTTAAAGCAGCACCAACGACTTCAGCGGACCCAAAAACGACATAAAGTAAATCAGAACCTGGTTTTAGATAATGATCAGTTCGACTGGATAGAAATAGTTCCTGACCTTCTTTCCAGTAGTTGAGTGTATACGGTCCACTTCCAATCGGTTTGTCGTTGCGAAAATTCTGAGGTTTATCGAGCCCGGTTTCTTCCAGAACAGTAGACCATACATGTTCCGGCAGAATGAAAATCTGGCCCAGAGTATGCAGTATGAAAGGAGCATAGGGCTGTGAGAGTTTGAAACGAAGGGTGTCGTCGTTGACGATGGTTACACTTTCAAGCCGTTCGAGATATTTTTTGAAATAGCTGGCTTCCCATTTCTTGAAGTAGTCAAACGAGAATTTAACATCCGAAGCAGTAACCGGTTTTCCATCGGAAAAACTGTGGCCGGTTCGAATTGTGACATCAATGGTCACATCATCGACAATCTTCAGATTTTTTGCGAGGCGATTGCGAGGTTTACCATCTGTTCCCAATTCAATCAGGCGGTCATAAACCAGACTTAGATTGATCAGGTCTTCTGCAGTATTGGCTGCCAGAGGATTAAATGTAGCCTGATCAATTGTTTGTCCAAGTCGAACAGGAAAATCCTGTTTTGATTGCATACGCATGAGGTTCCAGATCGAACGCAGTCCATCGGGAGCCGGCTCAAAGCCGGGAATATCAACATTTTGAGTATTGATTGCATGGGTGCTGATTACAGATGCAATGATTGCTTCGGGCTGGGCTCTGTGAAGTTCGGCCTGCAACTCGAGAACGACTTTTCTTCGCTCGTTTGCATCATAAATACCAAGTTGTTTTTCACCAAGTGCATCGATAATTTTATCGGAAAATTCCCCGACATTCCAATCGCCAGGCAATCTGCTTTTGGAGTTGAATTGCGCATTGGTGAAGAAATCCGGTTCCATCCGATACGGCGCACCTGACAAAACGGACATTACAACATCAAATTTGTGCTCTTTGAACCACATGCCAAGCATTGGGCTTGGAAAAGGAGCCGGATTGAGATTTACCCGTACACCGAGCTTTCTCCAGCCTTCGGCAATGTAGTTGCTGGTTTCGTAATAGTGCTGATATTTGGCAGCAGGCCATGTCAAAAAATCAAGTTCAGGAACGAGATCCCCCGCGGTCATGGCCGGGCTGGTCAATACCCCCAAAAATATCAATGGCGTTGCAATATTCCTAACTCGCATATTATTCCCTCCCAGAATGTAAGCTTGATGAGAAAGTTGGCCGGTTCGATTTGCAATATGAAAATTATCCCCGATTTTATTCAGAATAGAATACGTTTTATGCCAACGACGGGTTCCAGGATGACGATAATTACTTAATATGTAAAATGCTAATTCCGTGACATATCATTCCCAATGGGAATGAACTTGAGGGTAAAATGAGACGAACTCTTCCTCCGACAACATCGCTGGCCTGTTTTGAAGCCGTGTTGCGTCATGGAAGTGTGACGAGAGCATCTGAAGAACTGAATATGACGCAAAGTGCTGTCAGTCGCCGTATCGCATCATTGGAAGAACAGCTTGATAGCAAGTTGTTTATACGAGAGCGAAAACGCCTCATACCTTTACCGGCAGCAAAGCGTTATGGTCAGGAAATTGCCCGAATTCTTGCGGATATTGAAGCTTCAACCACCAGGTTTATATCTCAAAACGAGCAAATAGGTTTATTGACAATTGCGGTTCCGCCAACACTGGGGTCCCGTTGGCTGGTTCCCCGTCTGAATTCATTTATCTCCGGCCATCCCGGGGTGGATCTCAATCTGGTATCAAAGATTAAACCCTTTGATTTTGATCAGGAGAATATTGACGCAGCGATACATGCCGGTAGTCCAACCTGGCAAGGTGCGCA
>JAESRR010000191.1 GCA_016764535.1 Cohaesibacteraceae bacterium
AGCGCCGAGAGGTGAGACAGAATAAGTGCCTCAATTTCTTCCATCGGGGTTTGAGAAATCAGGGTTTCTGCCAGACATTTTGCGACAGCACAGCCGGAAAGAACGGCCTGTTTTTCAATGAACTGAATTTTACTTTCGATGTCCTCAAGCACAACTGACAACTGATCAGCGATGACATTTTCAAGCAGTACAAGCTGCTCTGTGAATGACATTTCACTTTCTTCCGCGCTTTTCTCGAGGCCGCGTGCAAATCCCCTTTGTTCAGCTTCAACCAGTTGTTGTTCGTGTTCCGAAACAAGAATGGTGGGTTCCGGTGGAACGATCTCCTGTTTTACTATCTCTTCTTTCGGTTCGGGTTTKGCCAAAAAATCGACATCAAACCTGAAAGGAGATATTTCAGCAGTTGGTTTTGCTTTAAATTTGTTGCTGGTTGCCATCAGTAAATCAACTCGTCATCACCATTACTTTTGGTGATCATGATTTCGCCGCGACCGGCCATATCCTTGGCAATATTCACCATCGAACTCTGGGCTTCATCAACATCCTTTAGACGGATCGGCCCCATGGCTTCCATGTCGTCTGCCATCATCTCCGCTGCGCGGGATGACATATTGCCATAGAAAAATTCACGGATGAATTCTCCGGCTCCTTTCAAAGCAATGGACAGAATGTCCTTGTCGATACTACGGAGCAAAGTTTGTACACTGGCTGCATCGAGTTTTGTTAGGTCCTCGAATGTAAACATCAACTGCTTGATTTTGTCGGCGGAATCACGATTGTCTTCTTCAAGGGCCGCAATGAATCTGGCTTCGGTCTGGCGGTCAAAATTGTTAAATATTTCAGCCATTGTTTCGTGAGAATCACGGCGGGAAGTGTGCGAAAGATTTGACATAAATTCGATGCGAAGGGTTTGTTCCACTTTTTCAAGGATGTCCTTTTGCACTGCTTCCATTTTGAGCATCCGGGTGACAACCTCGAGAGCAAATTCCTCGGGCAGAATTGAAAGAACCCGGGCTGCGTGATCCGATTTTATTTTTGAAAGCACAACAGCGACGGTTTGGGGGTATTCGTTTTTAAGATAATTGGCCAGAACATTTTCGTTCACATTGGACAATTTCTCCCACATATTTCGCCCGGCGGGCCCTCGAATTTCTTCCATAATTGTGTTCACACGTTCCGGAGGCAAAAACGATATCAATAATCGTTCCGTTGAATCAAAATTGCCCATGACTGCACCGGTTGTGGACAATCGTTTTACGAATTCAACAAACAAATCGTCCAGCATCGCGGGCGTAACGGCTCCGACTTTCGACATTTCAATGGAAATTTGTTTTATCTCAATGTCATCCAGTCGTTCCCATATTTTACCACCATTTTCTTCACCAAGTGCCAACAACAATATTGCGGCACGTTGCGGGCCATCAAGTTCATATTCTTCCAGCTCATGCTGGATTTCWACGAYGCGTGATCCTGTGTCTGCCATTTTTNTAAAGAACTTTCCTAGGCCGCTTCATTCAACCAGTTACGGATGATTTTGGTTGCTTCTTCAGGATTAGCGTTAACCAGTTCACTGACCTTGATGACAGTGTCGGACTGAATTGCGCCTTCCACCTGGGCCAGCTCAATKGCRCTGACMGTYGGGTTTTCRGTTTTTTCAATTTTCACAGTGACWATATTRCCATTRTCRTCSGTAACRACYTCKCCATCGTCTCCCACAAGAGGTTGTTCGATCAAATTGTCTTCTTCAATTTCAGTGTTCATGACTTTCTTCACCAGTGGGCGGACGACAATAAACATGACAATCAGCGTGATCAGGGCAAAAACACCAAGTTCAATGAATCGCAAATAGTCTTCACGAGTRAAAGTGAACAGGCCAGGWTCCTCTATGTCACCAAGAAGGTCGGGGCCCTGGGCGAATTGCATATTGATAATATCAACAATATCACCACGCTTTTCATCAAAGCCGACTGCAGAGCGAACAAGCCGTGCAATTTGATCAAGAGCTTCCTGAGTGCGTGGTTGATAGGTTACGTTGCCTGCATCATCGGTTATGTAATTGCCATCGACCAGAACGGCCACGGACAATCTGTTTACATTTCCAGATTCAATCACTGCGGTTTTCTGCACCCGTGAAATTTCAAAATTTGTAACTTCTTCTGTGATTTCGGATGCCTCGTTACGGCCGTTGGTGGTGCCTGGGTCTGCGTTGGCACCCGGGAGCTCATTTCCAACAGTTACGCCGTCTTCRCCGTTCTTTTCYTCAGCGTTGCTGGTTTCGGTGCGAGTYTGGGTYGAACGAACRACCTGCCCATCCGGATCATAAATATCGGATACTTCGGTTATCCTGTTGAAATCSAGATCTGCTGTAATCTGTACGCGTGAGCGACCAGGGCCCACYACACTTGMAATGATTTCACGGACCTGATTTTTTAGCCGGTTTTCAWAGGCCCGGGATCTCTCGTCGTAAGTAGCAGCCTGACTGGCTTCATCCTCGTCTCCCTGACCAACTGCCAGCAAACGGCCGGTTTCGTCGATAATAGAGACTGACCGTGGACCAAGGCCATCAACCGCCGATGCAACAAGATGCTGAATTGCCCGTATTTGTCCTTGCTCAAGAACGCCGCGAACTTTCAATACGATGGATGCTGTTGGATCTCTTTTGTCTTTTTGAAACAATTTTCTTTCGGGAATCACGAGATGAACCCGCGCATGACGAATTCTGCCGATTGTTGCGATTGAACGAGCGAGTTCACCCTCAAGGGCTCGAAGATGATTTATGTTTTGTACGAAACTTGTTGTGCCAAGGCTTTCTGATCTGTCGAATATTTCGTAGCCAACGCCGCCACCGCTTGGCAACCCTTGCTCCGACAGTGACATCCTTAGTCTCAATACCCGATCTTTGGGCACCAGAATCACAGCGCCTTCATGACGTAGCTCGAACGGGATATTTTGTGTTTCAAGCTGCCTAATAATTTCAGAAGAATCATCAAATGCGAGATCAGTATAAAGTGTGACAAAATTTGGTTCGGAAATACGGACAATCAATATCGCAAAGAAGCCCATCAAAATCAGGGCAACTGCGCCCATTGCGCCTAATCGGGCTGGCCCCAGGGTTTTAAAAAACTCGATCACACCGTTCACAACTAACCGCCATTTTTTGATGTTGCAGAAATCAACAACACCTCTAGGCAAGAATTTCCTGGATGGAGGTAAACAAGTGGTTAACAAAAAGGTTAACGTGCTGTTAACACATTGAAAATCGGCGGAAATCAGCCATTGTGGAACGAGCGTTATTTTGTGTATTAGGCATTTTTTGCCGGGTTGTTAACGAATGTTCAACAAACAGGCACGTTTTGTACCTGATATTTTTGCCAATGATTTGCAAATTGGGCAAATCAAACGACAAAAGGCTGGCAATTTCTCGCCAGCCTTTCTTGAAATACACGAGACAGGAACAGCGTTCCATGCCTGAAGCATTAATGTCGATATTGTTGGACACGTGTTGCCCTGAGACCTGCAAGTCCATGTTTGTCAATGGACGCCTGCCAACTCAAAAACTCTTCAACCGTCAAAGTGTAGCGTTGACACGCTTCTTCAAGGCTCAACAGTCCACCGCGAACAGCGGCTACAACTTCCGCCTTCCGACGGATTACCCAACGTTTCGTTGTTTGCGGAGGTAAATCCGCAATTGTGAGTGGGCTACCATCTGGCCCAATCACATATTTTACTCTCGGACGTATCTGATCGGTCATTGTACTCTCACACTCAACCTGACCATATCGAGAATGAGACTACGCTAATGACTTTAAAATTTGACTAAGCTGTCGTTAAGATCCTGGTAATAGAGGTAAACTGCGTGGATATCTTTTATTGAAGGAGAGGTGCGAATATATGGCTTATTATTCAGTATCTTAAGACTACTGAGCTACTTTTTTTATCTTCGAAAGACTGACAGCCTGGTCGCCAATCTTAATTAATGCACCACCATTGGCAAATTCAATTTCAGTTACTTTGCCTGTGATGTCGGTAGAAAGCGCCGGAGTACCCGCGCTATTGGTGTTTGCATCGAAGACGATTGTATAAAGCCCGTTGGCAGCAAGCGTGCTTTCGTTGGTGCGCCCGTCCCAGACATATTTGTTACTACCTTCGGAAAAGGCGATGTTTTTCTGTTGATATACAATACTACCGGCTGTATCCCGAATTGTGGCTGTGCCGGTGCCGACAGCAGTGGCTTCATATGTCCAGGATGTCGTTGTACCGGTAAAATTGACCTCGTTTGCCAGGGCTGTGACAGTTTTGCCAACCATTGTTAAAGCAGCAAGTGCATTGGACGAGCTGGTCGCTGCGACCAGATCTTTCATGTGAGCATTGGTCTTGATTTGCTGTTCAACTGCTGAATATTGAACCAGCTGCTGCGTGAACTGGTTGGTGTCGAGGGGATCTAGCGGGCTCTGGTTTTTTAATTGTGTTGTTAGCAGAGTGAGAAAAGTATCAAAATTGGCAAATAAACTTGCATTTGCGTTCGATGTACCGTTTCCGGTTGTACCGGTGGTTGTGCCTGCTATTGCTGAAACTGCCATTGTATTTTCTCACTCACTCGTTTGGCTGGATGATTTTGGTTCCTAGACGAACAGGTCCAGTCCGTCTGCAGATACAAAATTTCGCCTTTGAAATTCTTCGGTAACATCCAGATTGTTGCGATCCGGGTTGATGTCGCCATTGTTTCCGGAGTTGTTTTCATCGTCATGGTTTTGGTCCAGTGAATCTGAAAACTGCCCTCCTTCGTCCATCAGCGAAAAAGTTAGCCCGTCTTTTTCCAGATCAAGACCCGTGTTGCCCAGCATACGTTCAAGTTGTTTTGCGTCTCGCATCAGGAAATCCATTGTTTCGGATCGCTCGATGAACATGTGCGTTCGCATTTGTCCGTCGCTGTCTATTTTTACACGAACATCAACCCGCCCAAGCTCCGGAGGATCCATACGAATTTCAAATCGCGTGAGCCCATTTTTGATGTGACGGGAAATATTGGTCACCAGCGAAGATTCAGCAGCGCTTCGCACTGAAGCAGGAATTGCCTTGCCGGACAATTGTGTTTGGCTGCTTTCTTGCCGCATCAGATCCTGAATATTTAATGTCGAGCGGTCTGTCTGAAAACTCTGTTCATCCAGGCTTTCTATTATATTTTTTGCGAATCCAGCAGCTGATGGGGCGCTTTGATGTTGTGCAGCAGCCCGTGCAAGGGCGTCAGGAACTGCGCGTGGTTTGGCACCCTGTTTTTGCTCCTGCGAATTATCGCCATCCCCGGCTCCGGCATCTGGTTCTTCATTGTTTAATGCAAAAAGGCCCTTTTCGATTGTTTCCGTTTCGCCCTCTGCCTGATTAACCGCTAAAACATGAAGCTGCCCTGGTGCCGGTTTTGCTTTTTGAGCATCAATGCCGCTAATTGCCTCGGCGATTGCGGTCGGCACCAAATCTGATTTTCCCGCAGCAGCGTCAATGTTTGTATTTGCAGTTTGAATCTGCTCGGGAGAAACGCCGGGTATCCCGGGGTCGGCCTTTGCGACTAATACCGGAATAACCGTGTCTGGCTCAGTCCCGTTCGTAACACTCCGGACACTGCCGTTATCTCCTGGGCGGCCAATAGCCTGATCAGGGTTCGCGTCTTGTGCCGTGTTCGAGATTATTTCCGGGGGTACAGTGCCGTTGATAACGACCTCTGTATTATCCTGATCGCCCACTATTTTATCCGGATTGATATCCGATTTGTCCGTTTCCAAAACTATTAGTTCGGATTTATCCGATTGAACGTCAAAATCACCGTTTGGTTCGATTTTAGCGTCTACGGTTTCCGGCTGGCCACTGCCCACATTCTCCGAAATCGTAATCTGTTCCAGAATGCCAAATTCAACATTTGCCTGCTCCGGGGAAGGGATGTTGTTTAATTCCAGAATGGCAGACTGTCCTGGATCTTCAGAGCTGGAAATTTTGCGTGAAGTTGAAGGAACTGTCTTGACTGGCGTATCATTGTTATTTTGGTTTGCTGGTTTTGACCTGCGAGGAGAACCGGTAATATGAGCCTTGTCGTGAGTCGTAATAGCTTCGCCACGCTCGGGTTTGTGTGTTGAATGAGATCGTTCTGACGGCGAGTTGGAACGCGAGACCCGTTCACGATGATCTGGCAAACTATTGCGTACCGGTTCGTGACGTACTGTATTTTCACGACGTTTGGTCGCTGAAGTGTTGGCGGAATTGAAATGTGCCACAACTTCGGAAAACTGCCTGTTGGAAACCGGCTTGCGTGGTTTGGCACCACGCGATGACGGAATTAGCGATTTTGTTGGCACAACATGATCTTGCACAGCCATACTCTTGTTTATGTGCCCAATGGGCGCCCACCAGATATTGTCTCTTGATTATGCAATTTTGGAGCCAATATGATTATTTGTGTTAGTATGTTGTAAATAATAAGTTTTTGACCAATTTAAATATTGAAAATGTTGGTGACTTGCTCGCCCGGCAAGTTCTACCGGGTACGATTTGCCCATTTGCTTGAATACGCCTATAAGACCGGAAACGCTAAAGCACTTTGCATGCAAGTTGCTTACCCGGCGTCGAACCTTTAATTCGTATTGGCGGGCCCATGTTAAACAGTCTTGATCTTCCCGGGAAACCGGAAGACACCCGCATCGTCGTGGCGATGTCAGGCGGTGTCGATTCTTCAGTTGTAGCAGCAATTCTCAAACGTGACGGTTATGACGTCGTTGGAATGACACTCCAGCTATATGATCATGGCTCTGCGGTTCATCGGGCAGGGGCCTGCTGCGCCGGCCAGGACATTCATGATGCACGCCGTGTCGCCGAACAACTCGGCATTCCGCATTATGTTCTCGATTATGAAGACCGGTTTCGTGAAGCTGTTATTGATAAATTTGCTGACAGCTATCTTGCAGGGGAAACTCCTATTCCCTGTGTGTCATGTAATCAAACAGTGAAGTTTCAGGACCTGCTTACCACCGCTCGCAAGCTTGGTGCGCATGCTCTCGCCACTGGTCATTACATTCAAAGCCGTCTTGAAGGAAACAAACGTGTACTGTTGCGCCCGATTGATGAAGCAAGGGATCAGAGTTATTTCCTGTTTGCAACAACGCAGGAACAAATCGATTTTCTGCGATTTCCATTGGGTGGTTTGCCAAAATCCGAGACACGTCGCATTGCACTGGATCTTGGACTAAAGGTTGCAAACAAACAGGACAGCCAGGATATTTGTTTTGTACCTTCAGGAAAATATACCGACGTTATCGCAAAACTGCGACCCGATGCGATTGTTGGCGGAGATATCGTTCATTTGGATGGACGTATCCTTGGGCAGCACAAGGGCATAATTCATTACACAATCGGTCAGCGCAGAGGTCTTGGCGTATCAGTCGGAGAACCCCTGTTTGTGGTTAAACTTGATGCCGCAAACAAACGGGTGATTGTTGGACCACCAGAGGCTCTTGAAACACGCAGGATCAATCTTCGGGATGTCAACTGGGTTGGTGATGTTCCCTTGTCCATGATCCCTGACGATGGATTGCCGATCTACGTCAAAGTCAGGTCTACAAGACCACCGGCTCCTGCAAAACTGGTTGTAGAAGACGATAATATCTGGCTGGAGCTTGTTGCGGGTGAGCGAGGAGTTGCACCAGGACAGGCTTGTGTGTTTTTTGAAAATGAAATGCCGGAGACCCGTGTACTCGGTGGTGGCTGGATAGCATCAACCGACCAGGGGATATTGAGAATTGAGCCTGTTGTAGCATCTGTTTCGCAGATTGCTGCGGTAGAATAGGAACCTGATAAAAGGCACTTGTGCGCATTTGTTTTGAACAAGCTGTGGGAGAACTATTTTCCCTGGTTTATCCTGCTTGACAGATGCGCCCTGTCTTCCTTATATCGCAGCCACCAAAGGTTCCTTGCTTTTGTTAGCCTTTATGGCGGAGTAGCTCAGCTGGTTAGAGCAGCGGAATCATAATCCGCGTGTCGGGGGTTCAAGTCCCTCCTCCGCTACCAATTTTTCAATTTCCCGTAGTCACCCTCATGTGACTTTAAACAGAGTAACATATGGCCACCACTTCAGGCCATACCCATCCAGGCATGCCATCACGAAATGCAGCTTTTTCAGAGCATGTAGTTTATCCAAAAATGTCCGGGCAAGCTTTTTGGACCATCGGGCAACCGCCGCCGCTAATTTTTTTTAGCCGGGACCGTGGAAATTGATGCAGGTTCAGCATCGCGATTGATTACATAGCAGCCAATGTGTTGTCGTGACTGGTCACCCAATTAGAATACTCTGTTTCCTCAATGCCCGTATTTTTTCAAAGCTATACCCCAGATCAGCCAGAATTTCTTTGCTGTGCGCCCCCAGACCCGGTGGAGGAGCATCCCTGCATTTCTTTGGACCACAAAATGAAATGGGATTTGGAATCGATCGCATCTGACCGGATTGATCATTTGTTGTGTCAAAAAATCCAGTAGCTTTAAGATGTGGATCATTGAGCAGATCATCCAGCGTGTTCACATTTGAATACGGAATGTCGAGGCGATCCAGAATCAGGCTCCATTCAGCGTTTGAACGGTGGCTCAATCCATCAGCCAGGATGCCGTACAATTCCCCGGATCGCCGATTGCGTTCCGCGCCTGACTGGAACCATGGTTCGTCCAGGATATCCTGGCGTTCGAGTACCGCAAGTATGCCGGACCAATGTCCGGCGCTGTAAGGCATCACAGCCAGCCAGCCGTCTTTCGTCTGATAGGGGCGCCTGTTTGGGTTCAGAAGTCTACTGTACCCCGGTTCGCCGTCCTGGGTATATGATGCCGCATCAAGGTGCTCGTTCATGACGAACGCCACCAGCGTTTCGAACATCGGCACCTCAATTGTTATTCCTTTACCCGTGCGTTCCCGTTGAAACAGAGCAGATGTAATTGCATAAATGACATGCAGCGCGCCGATCTTGTCGGCGATAATGCTGGGAACATAAGACGGATTCTGCCCCATATATGTTGGCAGTGCAGCGATCCCGGATGCGGCCTGAATAACGTCGTCATAGGCGGGTTTTTCCGCATAGGGCCCCGCATGGCCATAGCCCACAGCTGCTGTGTAGATGATGTTCGGGTTCATCCCGGCAACTGCGTCCGGTCCAAAGCCAAGTCGTTCGATGGCGCCTGGGCGAATATTGTGGAGAAATACATCCGCAGTACCGATCAACTTGATTAATATTTCTGTTCCTTCGGGGCTTTTCAGATCGAGCGCGATGCTCTTCTTGTTGCGATTGTTGTTATCAAAAAGTGCACCGGTACCAGTCGGGGATTGTGATCCGGAGGATCGCGCCAGATCTCCGGTGAGCGGCTCAACCTTGATTATTTCGGCACCCAGATCCCCAAGAGTCTGACTTGCCATCGGACCGAGAACAATTGTGCTCAGGTCGACGATCCGGATGCCTTTTAGTAATTCAATCATTGCCATGCTCTGGAGTGTATCCTTGCAGAGCTGCGATAACTTTCGGGGAGGTTGTCACATAGGCCAGCGTTGGCAGTATCCGCTCCATCGCCCATTTATGGTTGTCCGCATCATTCCCGGCACAGCAATCGCTGACAATGAATACCCGGTATCCGATGTCACTTGCATGCCGAGCAGTGGCTTCAACGACGTAGTTTGTCCAGAGACCAAACAGGATCAATGTATTTACATCGGCATTGATCAGGGCCTGCCCTAGGTTTGTTGTCAAAAACGGATCGACACAGGTTTTGTTCAAAACCAACTCGGAGGGCAGCGGAGCGATACACTCGTGAAGCTGTGCACCTTCAGAGCCGAAGATCATCGAATTTTGTTGGCGCACTCCGATCCATAAAGGGCTGTCCTTGGGAATATCGCGAAAATCTGCGCGAACCGAAGCCGTGATGTGAATCACCTCTGTACCACTGATCCTGCCGGCATCAATAAGAGCCGTCATTCGATCTGTCATGCCGGATTCAAGAACACCTTTGGTTCCAAAAACAAGATCGTTTTGCACATCAAGAGAAAGGATCGCTGTGCGTTTTGGGTTCAGGTCCATTGTGCATTCCTTCAATATTTTCAAATTTATCAAACTGTTACCTGGGATCAGGCATGAAATTCGTGAAATGAACAGTGCGGAAATCGCTGCAAATCCACCACTGATACTTACACCCTTGCAAATGAGGTTGGGAAATGCAACCATTTTAGAAACGATGTTTCATTCAGTGAAACGATAGTTGGAAGAAGAGAGAAAATGAATAAATTACGGATAGTGTCGGCCATATGTGTCGCGGCAGGGCTTTTGTTACCTGTCGCAACAACAGCAAAAGATTTCTCGATGAATGTCGCTTCGGGTTCGCCGCCGGTTGTGCCCTGGGTCAAGATGATCTCGACCGTATTCATCCCCGAGGTCAATGCGCGCCTTGAAGGCAAGCACACAATCAACTGGATCGAGTCATACTCGGGAACTGCTGCGAAAGTGGGTGGTGTTCTTGAAGCCGTAGAATCAGGCCTTGTCGAAATGGGTCAGGTCTATGCGATATTCGAACAAGACAAACTCATCCTGCAGAACCTGACATATATGACACCATTCGGAAGCGACGACCTTGAGCTTGTAACGCGCCTGATCAATGAAATGCATGCAGAAAACCCGGCCATGACAGCAGCCTGGACTGATAACGGGCAGGAGTTCATCGCACCTATCGGCCTTGACACACACTATTTGGCAACAAATTTCCCGGTGAGTTCCATTGATGATCTGGAAGGCCGCAAAATCGGTGGTGCCGGAACAATTGCAAACTGGTTGAACGGCGTTGGGGCCACTGCTGTGGCGGGAAATTTCTCGGTTCACTACAATAACATCAAAACCGGCGTGTATGACGGTCTGCTGAATTTCTCATCTGGAATCTTTCCGAACAAATTACACGAAGTAGCACCCCATCTGACACGTGTTGATTTTGGGGCACAATTTGTTGGAGGATTGACCGTCAACAGCGACACCTGGGCGTCGTTCCCGCCAGAAGTACAAACTGCCTTCCGTGAAGCTGGTGAAGTTTATCGCATTAAAGTGGCCAGTGCGTTGCAGGGTTTCGCGAAAATGGCCGAGGGTAAAATGGTTGAGCAAGGCGCGACTGAATCGCATCTAACCAAAGAGGAGCGTACTCGTTGGGCGACGGCCCTTCCCAACCTTGCCGCAGATTGGGCGGATCGTGCCGAGGCCCGGGGTTTGCCTGGTCACGAGATTCTGAAAGCCTGGATGGCAAAACAACGTAACGCCGGGATCGACCTTGTCCGCAATTGGGATCAGTAAGCAACATAAAAAAATCAGGAGAGCACCCAATATGGTGAACAAGGTCAAAATAAATGTACAGGGAACGGGTACCAGCCATACACGCACCGACTTGCTGGCGGGCCCTTCCGGGGAGTTTTGTCTGATATCGGATGAACCTCCCGTTCGGGGTGGAAACAACGAAGGGATGCTTCCATTGGAAGTATTCCTTGCAGGGTATATCGCTTGTACGAATGTTATTATGAATATCATCGCGCATGAGCTTGGGATCACTTTCAGTGAAGTGACGTTTAAGGCCACCGGGCACCTCAACCCGCTCGGCTATATGGGGAAAGAAAAGTTGAGCACACCGTTCATCAAGCTGGAGTTGACTGTGAGCGGAAACTATTCCGGTGAAGATGAACAGCTTGATGAGCTGAGGGAGCAATTGGTTTGGCGCTGTCCAGCTGCCGCGACACTTGCATCATCCGGCACCGAAATCCTTGACATCTGGAACCTGGTTAAAATCTGATGCACAATAAAAGCCGTTCTGCAATTGGAAGCCTGATCGCCATAATGAATGGCGCTGGATCGGCTTTGATTGTCGTCATTACATTACTAATCTGTGCCGATATCATTGGGCGAGGGGTGTTTAACTCGCCAGTCGCCGGTGTCGCAGAAATGGTCAGCCTTTCGATTGTTGCTATCGTCTTTTTGCAATTGGCACAGGCGGTACGCTCGAATGCCCTGGCACGAACAGATATACTGTTGTCTGTTGTTGAACAGAAATCACCGCGCCTTGGTGCGTTGTTGCATACTATCTATGATGTCATCGCCGCTCTGTTATTTTCAGCACTGGCCTATGGCAGTCATGCCAGATTTCTGGATGCCTGGTCTTCAAACGAACATGTTGGCGTTTACGGATTATTCACTGCGCCGGTTTGGCCGGTGGTGGGCATCGTGGTCCTTGGATCAACTATAGCAGTCTTGCAATTCATTTTGCACGCCATCCGAAATGTTCGCGTTGTCTTTGGCAATCAGGGGAGAACGTAATCATGACCGGTATCGAAATCGGGATAATATCGGTGATCGCTATCGTCCTGTTTGTCTACGCGGGGATGCATGTGGCCGTCGTTTTGTCCGCTGTTTCATTTGTTAGTTTGTGGGTATTCAAGGGTAAATTTTCCCTTGCGGTGACACTTCTGACCCAGGCTGCAACTGAATCTATTTCAAGCTATGTATTTGGTGTTGTTCCGCTGTTTGTACTGATGGGATTACTCGTCAGTCTGGCTGACATTGGTAAGGATACATTCGGGGCTGCTCATCATTTCCTTCAAAAGGTACTTGGTGGATTGGGGATAGCAACTGTGATTGCAAACACGGCCTTTGCTGCGATTACCGGAATTTCGATTGCGTCTGCAGCCGTTTTCACCAGGGTTGCTGTCCCCGAGATGCTGCGATTTGGTTACACCCCGCGTTTTGCTGTTGGAGTCGTTGCGGGCAGTTCGGTTTTGGGAATGCTGATCCCGCCAAGCTTGTTACTGATCGTATATGCGCTGGTTGCAGAGCAATCTGTCGGCAGCATGTTTGTGGCCGGGATCATACCGGGCCTGATGCTGGCATTGGCGTTTTGCGGGCTGATTGTTGCGATGGCGCGATTTTCCCCGCGCCATGTGTTTGCCACACGCGATCATGATATTGAAGTGGAAGATATCTCCAACACCAGAGCTATTACCCTTCTGCTCCCACTTCTGTTTCTAATCATCGCCGTGCTGGGTGGTATATATGGCGGGTTTTTTACGCCAACGGAAGCCGGAGCTGTCGGTGTTGTGTTATCATTCCTGATCGCATTGGTTCGTGGCCGTCTTACAAGTGCAGGGCTTTGGAAGGTGCTGTTACAGGCCGGCCAAATCACTGCTTCAATCTCAATGCTGATCATTGCCGCCACGGTTTACAGCCGCATGATATCCATCGTGGGTTTGCCGACAGGCTTTTCCAGATGGATCGTTTCTGCCGAACTTTCGTACATAACGCTGATAATTATATTTGTCTTGCTTGTCATTGCGATGGGAACGCTGATTGATGCGATTTCAATCATCCTGATTGTCATCCCAATCTTTTTACCGATCTTCATGACTTTCGACAATCTCGATCCAGTCTGGTTTGGGATTGTTACTGTCATTGCTGCCGAGATCGGTCTTCTAACGCCGCCTATGGGGCTATCGGCCTACGTTGTCAAAGCCAGTCTTGATGATCCGTCGATCACCCTCGGTGACATCTTTATTGGAACATTGCCATTTGTGATTGTGATGCTGTTGGTCACTATCCTTGTGATCATTTTTCCTCAAACCACTCAATTATTTCTGTGACACCGGGCGAAAAGGGCAAATGCATTGAATTCAACATATTCCAATCAGCTGATTACCCATCAGAACAAGATTCAGAAATACTCGCCACCTGGTCACGATGGTACTGTGAACATCCGGTTGTTTGATCGTAATTTTTGCGAAAATTTCGAGATGGTGCTGGGCGAGCTGGAACCAGGCGGCGTTGCGGAAACTCATCATCATGAGACCGAACATCAAGCGATGTACGTTCTGTCTGGCCTGGCGCGTGTCACCCTGGCAAATGAAGCACCGGTTGATTGCGGTGCCGGTGCAGTGATCAAACTCCCCCCCAAACTTGACCATCATGTATTGTCGCTTGGGCCGGATTCGTTAAAATTAATCATCATCTATAGTCCCCCGCTTTCGAAGCGCGGTGACGCTGAGATTGACTAACGCCAGGCGATGGAGGGAAATGCGTGGGAAAAAGTTATCAACCGGTCAATGCCTTGCTACGAGGTCTGGATGTGATGACGCACATCAGCTCCCTTGGTAAAGCAAGCGTGCGTGATCTTCATGCCCTCACCAATATTGCCAAGCCGACGATCATTCGCAATTTGGAAACGCTGGAGCACGCCGGGTATGTATCTCGCAACTCCGATTCAGGCCTCTACTCTTTAACAGCCAGGGTTCTCAGTCTTTGTGCGGGATATGACCATCATCAGAGGCTCATTGAGCTTGCAGCCCCGCTGCTGAATGAATTTCGAAAAAAAATGCCATGGCCGTCAGATATAGCGTTGTTTGACAGGGACGCCATGGTGATCGTTGAATCGAACCGTGATCCGGGTGCCCTCGCATTGAACAGACCTGTCGGGACACGTCTGTCTATGACGGAATCCGCGCTGGGTCGCGCCTACATGGCATTTTGCGACAGTAGTACGAAAGATCTGATACTTGATTGTCACTTTGCGGAAAACCCCGATACCGGTGTCACACGTGATCAGCTTGAGCATAATTTGGCAAGATACAGAGATCAGGGTTTCTCTGAAAACAACAAAAGCCTGTCACGCCATACACTTGGTGTTGGCGTTCCGATATTGCTGCATGGTCGGGTTGAGGCTTGTATCAATACCATTGTGCTGGCTGAGGCTTTGAACATGGACGAAGTTATTCAGCGGTGTGTTGAGCCATTGAAGACTGTCGCGGAGCAAATATCTTCGGTTTTAGAGGCTGATGAGGGTAACGTCACTGAAGTCTAGGAGATTATCTGGTTTGCACCGATTCCAGATAAAATCGGCTCGCGCTTTCTCCGAACACTGCTTTCATGTGATTCGAGTTGCCGTGACACAGCTCTTTGGCAAGTTCGGCCCAGGTTGCGTAGTCGCTTGCAACATTTAAAACCGGCCAATCGCTGCCGAACATCACCCGTTCGGGTCCAAAGCACTCAAGAATGTGGCGAGCAAAGGGTTTGATGTCGCTGGCGGTCCAGTTGGAGTCAGCCTCTGTAACAAGGCCGGATAATTTGCAAAAAGCGTTGGAATTGTCTGCGATCGTTTTGATCTGATTGGCCCAGGGCTGGAATGATCCAGTTTTGATTTCCGGCTTGGCTCCATGGTCAATTACCACAGGTAGATCCGGGTAGGTTTCTACAAATCGTAATAGATGCGGTAAATGTCTTGGTAAAACCAGCGCGTCAAAACAAAGCCCATATTCAATAAGGGCAGAAACAGAAGATTTCAGAGCAGGGCGCAACATCCAGGCATCGTCTTTTAGTCCCTGTATCATTGGACGTATGCCACAAAACTTCGGGTTGCTCGCAAACTGTGCAATGCTATCGGGAGCCTTGCTCGCTTCCATATCAACCCAGCCGACAACACCAAAAATCCAGTCATATTTGTCCGCGAAAGATAAAAGATATTCTGTTTCTTCTTCGGTGTCTGTCGCCTGAACCAGAATAGTGCCGTCGATACCAGCCGCTTTCAGCAGGGGCAGCAAATCAGCCGGGCCAAAATCACGATAAATTGGCGCAAGTTCTGATGTTAGCCATTCGTAATCACCACGTGCAAGCTTCCAGAAATGTTGGTGCGCATCAATTTTCATCAGGCCTCTCCGATGAAAGGGTTTCCGACCGGCACCGGCGCATCGGGATGCAAAAGGTTGCGGGCTTTAAGGGCAGCCCAGTATTCTGGTGGAATACGGGTGTGGGCCCAAATCAGGGTATCATTCACTTCCTTTTCTGATCGCAGCCCCGGAATGACCGAAGAAATTTGTTTGTGGCCCAGTGGGAACTGAAGTGCAGCTGCAGGCAAAGGCACACTGTAGGTATTGGAGATTTCCTTCAATGCCGCAACACGCCTGATGATTTCATT
>JAESRR010000192.1 GCA_016764535.1 Cohaesibacteraceae bacterium
GGTCGAGGCTCGGCAGAGTGGCATAAACCGTAATTTGAACCAGCTGTTAAAGTGCCAGGAACTTCATTTGCCAGGGCGTTGTATTTCATCTGTATTGGCATAAAAACGCACAGGATGATCGGGCCAATCGCTGGTTAAGAAATTTGATAATCGAATGTGCCGGACAGATATCACCTGGATGACTTACGGCCAATCCCAACAATTGGAATTCCCGCAAACGACGGTTATCACGACAGTGCACTCAAAGATTTTCAAGTTTCTCGCCTGCAACACTTTTTGATTTTATCCTTTAGTTCATCAGAGCAAAACTGCCCCTTCACCAGATGTCCCGCACAAACTCATAGGACAGAGATTTGTCGACATCTTTTTGCTCTTCAGGGGATGTAAACATAATCACCACACTTGAGGTCACGTCAGGATCATCGCAAATTGCCTTGAATTTCTCCAGAAACTGCTGCCCGGTTTGCCAGAGCTGTCGTGAAAGCAGATATCGATCATCAGGGTCATCATCAACGATCAGGACGGGCATTGGCTTCATTACTTACGCCTTTCGGAATGGTAATTTTGAAGTTGGTGCCATCACAGAGGAGCGGTTAGCGTAATAGTGCGAAACAGCGCCGGATGATGAAATTCTGTTTCAGGGGCCTGAAACTATTGCCGCATTCATCGTCGAACCTGTTTTGGGTCGAAGCAACGCCATCGCCCGCTGAACTGGATGATCCTGCCCGGTGAAAATCGTCCGGGCGGCACAGTATCGCTGACTCCAGCCAGCCTGTCGCCCTAATGAAAACCATAGGCCAGCAGAATTTCAGCTTTTGCAATTACACAGCGCCATCATTGCCGCGCGGGTTTCCTGATCAATTATTCCATCTATTGCGCCTTGATAAAACTTTCCGGATTGCAGCAGTTTTTGTAATTCAATCAGTGTTGCGGTCTGCCAGCTGGATTTCCGAAAAGTCCAGTTCAAACCACCCTTTAGAGACTGAAAATACATTTCAGCAGCTTCGACAGCATTGCTCGCGGCGTCGGCTCCCTTTTCAAGATTACTGGCAAGGCCAAACTGTCCATAGGCATCGCCGCGATCAGCCGCTTTTCTGTACCAAATGATCGCCTGCCTGAAATCCTTCGCCACACCACGCCCGGAACTGTATAAATAGCCAAGCTCGGTCTGGGCCGCCAGATATCCTGCATTGGCACCAATGCGGAAATGTATTGCTGTTTGATCTGCTTGATCACCCTTCAAATACGCACGCCCCAGCTGATACCGGATGCGCGGCACATCCGGGTTGTCCTTTAGTGCAATTCGGCAATAATGAATGGCGAGGCCCGGACTCAGTTTTTTCCAGCTCACACCGGGCGCATATGCAGGGCGCTCTTCATCATCCGGGTCCGCAGCGGCAAGGTCACAAGCCTGCATACTCTGGCGTTTAACGACCTCACTACTGCCGATTGATGCCAGCGCTGCAGTGGCCTGTTGCGCTTGCAGGTCCACAATTTGGGTGCGCGCAACACTCACGTATATCCCGCGTGGAAATTGCTTGAGATAATGCTCAAATAAATCAATATCATCACTGTCTTCAATGGCGTCCCAAAGGCCTAGATCCGTATCAAATTGTGAATATAACACCGCTGGATTCTTATTCTTGCCAATCTGGCTTTCGGGAACGGCCAGCTTTGCGGGTGATAGCGCAGCGGTTTTTCTGAAATAAAACTCGCCTGTGATAGAAGAATTCTCCCATGGCACCTGTGCTTCATCTGTTGCTTCCAGCACGTCAACACGGGTTTGTTTGAACACCTGTTCAATGGTCAACCCTGGCTGGGACATGGCTCTTGCAAGCGCTAAAGTGTAGGGAGAATTGCCGTCAGATTCGTTGCCGTCGTCCGAAACCTGCCCCGGCGCGGTCGAATAGGCCATGTAGGTTCCACGCGGAGCTCTGACATCCGCAAGACCCCGGGAAGTAGACCGTGTGCTGCCGGGAAACGGGTTGTTGCGACAGGCATCCAGAATAACAATGTTAATCGGGTTTTGGGTGTTCTCCATTGTCCGCACAAACGCATTGACGTTTATCGCTTCAATTTCGATCTCGCTCTGATCCTGCAAATCAACACCAAGCGGAATGAGGTAATTTTCACCATTCACCTGCACCCCGTGTCCGGCATAATAAAACAGGCCCGAAGCTGCAGTTTTACGCAATGTCCGGGTAAAACCCAGCATGGCGCGTTTCATGGTTTTCTGATCAGCGTCCAGCACCGTTGTGACTGTAAAACCCGATGCTTCCAGCGTGCGCGCCATCAACAAGGCGTCGTTCACAGGGTTGCGCAGTGAGCTGATACTTGTGTAGGCCGAATTTCCAATCACCAGTGCGACGCGATTGGTTGCTGCCTCGGCATGAGGGGCAGCGATGAGGAAAGTTAAACAAGTAAAAAGTGAAATATAAAGCCGTATCATCAAAAATCTCCCCGCCAGAAATATCAGCGTGCCTGGTCTCGTTAATTACTACAATAAATCGGAGCGAGCGAAGATTGTGCAAATTTTCCTGCTAGCCACACTCACACAGCGCCTTCATGGCAGCTCGTGTTCCGGGGCCAATGCGCCCGTCAATTTTGCTGGAATAGTGCCCGTCTTCTTTCAAGAGTTTTTGCAGTTCCTTCAATGTCGAAGTTTGCCAGGACTTTCTGTTTATTGCCCAATCCAGTTTTCCAGCCAAAGATTTATGGAACCAGTAAGCGGCGACAACAGCGTTCTTTTTTGTTCCCCAGCCTTCTGTGTGCATTACACCATTGAAATATTGACCCGCAAGATAACCAGACGTAGCTGATTGATGGATTAGAGAGCTGGCCTTGAGCAAATCCTTTGGAACACCTCTGCCGTTGAGATACAAAAGCCCCAACTGGTATTTTCCCGAACTCGATCCGAAAATTATTGTTTTTTTATACCAATACGCGGCCTTCTCATAATTCTTCGCGGTTCCGCTTCCATCCTTATATGCTTCTGCCAGTCTGAGCTGCCCGCTAACAATTCCCTGTTCCGCAGCTTTTTCATACCACCCAAACGCCTTTTTCAGATCTTTTGCCGTTCCCCGTCCGAGCCTGAACTTTGAGCCCAAATGCAACTGCGCATAAGGAACTCCAAACCGGGCAGCTTGCTCTATCCAGTAAAATGCCAGCTGATTGTTTTTGGGTACGCCCTCGCCTCTGGCATAGGCCAGCCCCAGCTTGAATTGACCTTCCGGGCTATTGTTTTCAGCCGCCTGTTGATACCATAACAGGGCCTTGGCCCAGTCTTCTGCAACGCCATAACCATTACGGTATAAAGTTCCCAGAAGGGTTTGCGCTACTGCATATTCGGATTCCGATGCGAGACCCTCTAGTAATCGATTGGCTTCATCATATTTGGCTGAAAAGTAATAGGCTCGCGCCAGCTGAAATTTTGCTCTTGGGCTATCAGGGTTATCCAGCACCGCTCCTGAACAGAGTTTAATTGCAGACTTCTTGTCAAAATCCGCCTGTTTAACTCCCCCGGCATAGGCCGGATTATCCCGATTAAAAGGATCAGCCGCCGCAAGATCACACGCCCGCAAACTGACCGACCGGTCAGCAGATTTCGCCGAAACACGCGCACCGCTCCCGACAGATAAACTCGCCACTTGAGGCGGTTTCAGCTTTCGGATGCGGGCCTTTGCCACTGCAGCAAAAGTCCCTCCGGGGAATTGCCGGATAAACCTTTCCAGAATAGCAACATCATTGCTGTTTTTAACTGCGTCCCAGGATGCAAATTCCGGTTTTTTACTCGATGCTCTATTATTACCCCGATCATCCTCAACACTGGCCAGCCTTAATGGCTTGCCATCTCTGAAATAAAACTCACCTGTGATTGATGAATTCTCCCATGGCACCTGTGCTTCATCTGTAGCGTCCAGCACATCAACACGCGTTTGTTTAAACACCTGCTCAATGGTTAGGCCAGGCAATGCCATGGCTCTTGCAAGCGCTAAAGTGTAGGGAGAATTGCCGTCAGATTCGTTGCCGTCATCCGAAACCTGCCCTGGCGCAGTTGAATAGGCCATGTAGGTTCCACGCGGAGCTCTGACATCAGCAAGGCCTCTGGATGAAGACCGTGTACTGCCCGGGAACGGGTTGTTGCGACAAGCATCCAGAATGACAATGTTAATCGGGTTTTGGGTGTTCTCCATGGTCCGCACAAAAGCGTTGACGTTAATGGCTTCAATTTCGATCTCGCTCTGATCCTGCAAATCAACGCCAAGCGGAATGAGGTAATTTTCACCATTCACCTGCACTCCATGCCCGGCATAATAAAACAGGCCGGATGCCGAAGTTTTACGCAATGTCCGGGTAAAACCCAGCATCGCCCGTTTCATGGTTTTTTGATCAGCGTCCAGCACAGTTGTGACGGTAAAGCCTGATGCTTCCAGCGTGCGCGCCATCAGTTTGGCGTCGTTCACCGGGTTGCGCAGTGAGCTGATATTGGTGTAGGCCGAATTTCCAATCACCAGCGCGACGCGACTGGCAGCTGCCTGAGCGAAAGGCGCAAACGCCATTAGTATTACACATGCAACAAGGTGTAAAAAAATACGGCTCATCAAAAACCCCCCGGCCGGAAATTTCGGCTTTTACAGTTTGGCGCGTTCCTGAGTGAAAGCAACTGATACTTACCCAACCTGCGCCACTCACAATAGCCTTCCTGCCTATTCTCTTGTAACTTCCAGTAAATCATTCTGTCGTGAGCTACCATTGTGAAATTGCCAGTGTTGTTATTGGTGCATGTTTTTTGTTTCCCGCGAGTGTTGCTTTTGCTGATGCACCGCTGGATGAAGAGATCAAAGCCTGTGAAGCGGGCAGTGCAGATGGCTGCTTCAATACGGAAAATGGCTACGCAAATGGCACAGGCGTTTCCACGGACCAGGTTCGTGCGACGTAACTATATGCCAAAGCCTGCGGGCTTGGAAAACAGGATACGTATTGAAGACTGTTCGACAGAAATCCTTAAATTAATTCAATATGATGCGACGGCATTTATACGCTGATTATCAAATGGAATCGTCACCGGGACAGGGCCTGCAAAACAGTCTGGCGGTTTGGCGGTTTGGCGGTTTGGCGGTTTGGCGAATTTACATCACCACGAGTTTCAAACAGTCAATTTTACACCTGGTTGTGGGGTGTTTTTAGGATGCTTTATCAAGCAAAATTTGGCCCGATGCTCCTGCAGGACAACCACCACGTCGCGAGTTTTGCCCCCACCTTCCGCTCAACTTCAACTTTCCACCAACAGTTGAAAGTTTCATCTGTCCCGAAGCCAGGCAAAAACTCCCCCCTGAAGACTTCAGCCATCTAATTCCTTCAAAATAAACCGTGTTTTTCACAAGATCTCCCTCAAAAGAATAGGTATTCCATTGGTTTCGTCCAAGTCTGGAAATTGAAATTGTTCCATCGACTCTGTCATTAAATGAGCGAATATCCCAACGGTAAGAGAATTTTGTCGAGCCAGAGGTCGCGTATCCATTCCATATTCCATTTATGTCCGGCGTCGGTGTTTTAGCCACCGCTACTTTCAATTTCGTCGGTGTTTTATTAATGTCAGACTGACCAATTGCTTTTTGTTTAGCAGCTACTACTTTTATCTGTCTGGCAGTCAATTCCCGTATCCGCGAATTTACCATCGCGGCATAAAAACTATCTGAATATTTCTTTGCAAAAGACTTCAATAATTCAAGATCTTTGGTGTTCTTTATTTGAGTGTAAATTCGTTCAATTTCGCTTTGAATTATTGTGTCGGATTGATTTTGATTCGTAGTTACAGCTGGGTTCGTTTTGAGCAATTTGTTGGTGTTACTTACAGGTTCAACCAGGTAGATCTGATCACCCGGTAATGAAGCATATGTAAAGGGTTCCTGATTGCCGCCAGTATCCTGCAAAACAGCATCCCTTACCTTGCGAAACAGAATGTTGATTTCGAGCCCGGGCTGTTCRAGGTGTTTCAATAATGCAGTCGTGTAGGGGCTGTTTTTGCCGTTACCATCAGCGGCCACAGTACCTTCTTTTGCCGCAAAGCTGATCAGTGTGCCCGCGGTTGGCTCAACCTTCGYCAGCCCACGACCAATCGATCTGGTGCCAATCGTGCGTTTCATTGATGCGGCAAAAGGATTATTACGACAGGCATCGAGTAGTACGAGGCTAAGCACCCTGGCACCCCCTGCTGCCTGGGTAACGAGATCAAGCGGCACGGTTTCAAAATCAATATCTCTGTCTGAAGCCAATATTGCGTCAGATGGAATTAGATAATTATGTTTGTTTACTTCCATGCCATGACCGGCATAAAAAATCAGGGCGATATCAGCTGTAGCAGCCCTGGAAGAAAATTCGCGCAGGGCAAGGCGCATTTGCGTATAACCAACGTCCTTTAGCTTGTTTACTTCAAAGCCGATGTTGCGCAACATCTGCGCCATCGCATCTGCATCATTGGTTGGATTGGGCAGGCTGGAAGCATTTTTATATTCAGAATTACCGATAACCAGAGCCACGCGTTGCGCGGCATTCGCATATCCGGTGGCAAGAAAAATAATGCCAGTCAGAATAACCAGTAATTGAAGTGTGTTTCTCAAAACAATCGACAAATCAGCCATCCTTGTTCGTCCGGTCCCGAATATACCAACCGGTACACATTTAGCACTCCGGCTCACTATGTTTGATAATATCCGAAATGTCTAACCATCGGGCATGAGGGTTGCCAGTACAATTAATTGGGGGAAGTTTTGGTGAGATTTAGTTCATTTTTATAGAGTTTTTTGTCCTGTTCCGCGGCTTTTTTGTTTTTTCCGATGCGCGATTTGAACGATTTAATAAAGCCTGTAATGGAGGCGATGCTGTCGGCAGTTTTAATACCGGAATTAGCTGCGCGAATGGCGACGGGGAGATCAAAGACCAGGCTCGTACAGCAGAGCTTTATGTCAAATCCTGTGGAGTTGGAAAACAGGACGCGTGGTAGCAATTGCTCGACAAGAAAGCCGGCAAATATTTCATGCTGCAGATGGCACTCCTGCGCTGATTATTACTGGATTTAAGACATCTTTTGCAGAGCGTTAAACTGGAACCAAATTGGCCGCGTCCCCCTCAGCCAGATCCACCAAAACCGGTGGGTATTCGCTATCAGCCCACCAGCCGTGTTTCCCCTTGTTCAAACTGCCGCCTGGCGGAAATAGCTTGACGCGGTGTCTCACTCCACCCTCCGGTCAAACCGAAGGGCATGCTGTAACTTGAAACGTCCCCGGGATCAGGTCGCACCCTGCTGTTCCAGCCAATTTAAAATCGCCTGGTTTGTTTCTACCGGTTTTTCCTGCTGGATCCAGTGACCGCAATCCAGACTGACCACTTCCACATTTGGCACGAATTCTGTTAGGCTTTCAGACTTCGGGATCAAATCACGGTCGCCATAAATCATCAGTGCAGGCTGTTGGATGATTGGGTTCACGTCTGCCAGGATGTGCCAGTTGCGATCAAGATTCCTGTACCAGTTTATGCTGCTCGTAAACCCTGTTTTCTCAAATGCGGAGGCGAAAACGGCCAGTTCTTTATCACTCATCAGGGGCGCGCCACGCGGTGTTTCAGCTCTGGCAAGATTGATCATCATCATGCCTGGCTCAGGCGGAGCGAGGGGCACGTTCTTGCGGAACATATTACGAAGGAACCGGGAAGTATTTTGATCCAACACTGCGTCTGCGACACCTGGCTGTCGATTGAAGTGGACAAAATAGTTGTCGCTTCCAAGAAATTCTTCCATGAACTCGATCCATGGTTTTTCTGTACGCGCCTGGTAAGGCAAGGCCAGGTTTATCACTCTATTTACCCGGTCTGGATGTAATAGGGTCAATCCCCAAACAACCATTGCACCCCAGTCATGGCCGACAAAGATGGCATCTTCGTACCCGTAGTGATCGAGAAGTGCGATGAGATCACCCGACAAATGTTCAATGTCATAGTCTTTCACTTCGGTCGGACAGGATGAGTTACCATAACCCCGCTGGTTTGGAACGATGACATGGTAGCCCGCTGCGACAAGGGCGGGCACCTGATGGCGCCAGGAAAAAGCATGCTCCGGCCAGCCATGACACAGCACAACAGGATTTCCTGCATTTTCCCGGCCTGCTTCAAAGACTTCGAGTTCCACACCGTTGACTGAAACAAGWGTGGGSSTGGGGAATTCAGTTGGATCAAACATTGCTTTTCTTTTTATCTTTTCGGGGTGATAGGCAACRCCTTCTRTTTCAGATGGCGCTCTTTCCAGGTGGAGCGGAATATTCCCGCTGATTTGAAGCATATGGTTATTTATGCCATTATATGGCATATTAAAAAAATGATAGGTTCCAGCTTTGAAAAACGTGCCGAAAGGCGTAGCCGTCTCATCGGCCTGCTTCGATCTGAAGAGCACTGGAAAACATCGAACTTGCGCGAGCAACTGGGTATCAGCCAGCGTACGTTGATGCGTGAGCTGGCAGAACTGAGAAATGCCAGTTATCCAATTGAGTCAGACAGGGGTCGTGGCGGAGGCATTCGTCTGGATGGCAGGTGGGGAATTGAGCGCCTGAATTTAAACCATCAGGAGGTGGTTGAACTGATACTCTCACTGGCGATTGTCGAAACTTTGCAATCACCACTACTCACCAGCAATCTAAAGGCTATCAAGCAAAAGCTGTTCCAGGCCTTCCCTCAAAAACAGCGCAGCGCAGTCAGCAATATCCGTAAACGTATAATGATTGGCGACAATGCGAATGCAAATATGGTGTCTCAATACACCACACCGGCACAGCAAATTTCCGGGAGCATAGCGGAAGCATTTTTACGACAGAATTACCTCGAGATAGAATATCAATCCGAGGCAGGGGAGCTAACCCTTCGGAAGATTGAAGCGCAGTATATACTGCTGAACTGGCCTATATGGTATATCATATCATGGGATCACCTTCGGGCGTCATCAAGGGTGTTTCGAATAGATAGAATTAAGAATGCCCGCCTTGTTGATGGCAGTTTTAAAATTCGTCCAAAACATATGTTCACCGGTATTTACAGACCGTTTTACCAACCTATTTAGACGCAAGGCCTGCTGGTTAATTGTTATCTGCGTGATTGTTGTGGTTTGTGAAAAGGCAAAAAAACAGTGGAAGTCCGGAAGACTTTAATATTGGCAAACTGAGATCTTCAAACGTGAAACCAACTGACAAATTGCAAAAATCGTTCAGATATGGTAGTATATAATAGGATAAACGCGGCGCATAAGAGTTGTTATCATGACGATGATCAAAAAAAGTATCACGATTACAGACCACCAAAACAATTGGATTAAATCCCGGGTAGCCACCGGCCATTATGGCAATGAAAGTGAAGTAATCCGCGAACTGATCAGGGAACGCCAGTTACAGCTGGAAGAATCATCCGCACAAATAGCTTATATTCGTGCAAAACTGGGTGAAGCCGAAAATGCAGGGTTTACAGATGACTCTGTTGATCAAATCTGGGAAGAAGCCAGAAAACAATTCAAGAGCTAAAATGGCCCGGTACAAACTTTCAGAACTTGCGAGAAACGACCTTCTCAAAATAGCGCTATTTGGCGATGCAAACTTCGGACTTGAACAATCAGACATTTACCGCGAGATGTTCAAAAAACGTTTTATGCAGTTGTCAGAACAGCCTCTTTTGTTTCCTGCTGTTGAATCTATTTTTCCTGGATATCGCCGCTGTGTGTGCGGCAGGCATGCAATTTATTACCGCATCAGTGAAGACGTCGTTGAAATTATGCGTATATTGGGACAGCAAAGTCTTGAGCGCCTAAACGATTAGCTCGTTTTTGAAAAACCTGCTGAATTCAACAACCGTCCTGATCCACCTCATCGAGCCGGTCAGCCAATCCGCTCAGCGTTGTGACACAGCCCTTCAGCGTCTCCACATCCAGTCCTTTAGCAACCTTGTTTGCCCAGGCAAATTGCCGTTGTGCGAGATCGGCAATTGCAGCACGACCCATCTCTGTCGCGCGAACCAGGCTGGCTCTTTTATCATCGGGGTTATCGATATATTCAGTCTGGCCTTCTTTTGCCAGATTATTAGCCAAACGCTGCACCGCCTGGCGTGACAGACCCATTTCCCGGGCAATCTGTGAAACGGTTTTATCCGCCCGCATCACCGATCCAAGAACCTGCCAGTTTGCCGCTGTCAGGTGCGAGGGGGCAGCAATTTTATCGCCCGCCCGCAGAAATGCCCCGTTTAAACGAAAAATGATCAGGAGCAAATCCGAGATCTGATCACCGCCCTTATTTCGCTTGATCGGCATTATGTGCTCCCTGTGATGCATGCTATTTGTTCAATTGATTTATAGTGGCTGTAATAGCTGCTGCAACTTCATCGCGCGCATCAAGTTGCGGCCAGTGCCCTTTGGTTGAAACCAGTACATGGCCCATATCTGCCTTGAGATGATAAAGCGCCGCCGGATTGTCATTCGCAGATGTAATCAGCGCAGTGATTGGGCCATCCCATTTATCAAGCGCCACTTGCGGGTTCCAGTTGACCAAAGCCTCGGCCACACCATAGCGCGCTGCCGGGTCTGCCTGGGCTGCATCTCCGACAACTTGCGCAATAATCTGCGGGTTATCACCAGCAATTGAAGCATAATATCCCTTGATTGCATCAAGCGCATCGGGGCTTTGCAACGCTCCCAAAAATCCCGTGCTAATATCTTTGGGCATTGCGCGTGGATCAGTCGCCGGGTCGAGCAGAAATATCGCCCTAACCTTGTCCTGATTATCAGAAGCAAATTTCAGCACTGTTCCAACACTGCCTGAATGGGCAACAAGAACCATCGATTTAATGTTGTAGGCCTGTAGGATTTTCCCCAGATCATCCGCCCTTGCAGAAAAGCGGTAGTCACCTTCGCGAGCGGGTTCAGACGCGCCATGCCCTGCTCCATCAAATGCAACAACTTTGTGATGCCTCCCGATGATTTTCATCACACCATCCCATTGCGATGCGCGCGCGCTGTCACCATGAACAAAGACGATGGTTTCACCTGCAACATAGCCACCCTGATATGTCGCAATATTGCCCTGTGTCCCAATGATGACCTTTGTTTGCATAATGACTTCCTGTGGCTGGTTAGTTTCACTTGTTTGTGCATCTTTTGGCATGCTCACTGATGCGGAAGCNATAACGGCTCCAGCCAATAACTGATTTAATTTTCGCTTTGATTTGACCGTCTGCATTGCACTTCTCCAAATTGACAACATGATGTCATTAGGCATGTCGACAACATGCTGTCAATCAGAGCTTGGAGATGCACGGAAGGGGCTGAAGTTGCGAGAAGGAATGCYCTGTTTCAGATCGTTCAACAAACGCCAAAAGCGTCTCAAATACAGGGCCGGGCACGCCCTGAAGAACAACTGTCCCATAATTGGTGGATCTAGTTCCTGAAACAGCAGCAATGCAAAATGTGTAGGTACAGACACCGGCACATCTTCACAGGAAGGCACTTCGTACTCACATGCATTCAATCGATAAGGCCATAATCCACACAACCGAAATTCTGCTCGATAGTTTGATACTATCGGCCCAAACCGGTTGTCCATGACCACCAGTCATGTTGCGGCAAGGCCCGACGAAACTGCCATTTTCAGCGTTTGAGAATAGACAAAGAATTCATAGAAAAGGTTGCCTTTAGCGCAGTATTGCCAGCGGATAGATGTCATTTAAGTCGGTTTTTCAAAAATAAGCACATGCTCGGTACGCATCCTTTTAGACAAACTTGAATCAGAGGAATTCATCATCGGCATATATCTGCGGTTTTCGGGAATATCGCGAATTTCTTGCCCCACGACGCGAAATCCACTTTTGGTAGCAGCCAGAATAAGTAGTTCCGAATTTTTAATCTCGTGGCCCTTTACCCTTGAATTTCCAATAACATATGTTGCTCGCCGGCCCGGCTTTAGAACACGGTATGCTTCTCTGGTTAATCCAGACAAATCACGATGGTATCTTTGCAATATACGCCGCTTTTTCTCATCGATCTCGGGATTCAGCTCATCAAAAAAACGCTGGATCTCTGAAGTGAGTTTACCGTTATCAGCAACTTCTGCTCCCACAGAGCGAGAACGAATTTTTCTCAACTGCGAAATGCTAAAGCCTAACCAAACCAGCGACAACCGATGGCCTCTCATATAATCAATTGCGTTTAAGTAAGGAGGAGACGTCACGATACAATCAATCGAAGCGTCACTGACGCGACCAATTTTACGAGCATCACCTCGGTAAGCTTTGGCCTCCAGTTGGATCTCGCTTGGGCAAAGTGCCTTTAATACGTGATCCAGAGATTTTGGAAGAGCAGAAAAAATGTCGAAGTCGTTGTCGGTTATGGTTCGGTGTGGCCGACTATGAGCAGTATCCCTCGCCAGAGATGCTTTGGGGTCTTTAGTTACGATCAGCCGCGATACAGCCACCTTTAGAACATCTGTCAAATTTCTATTTTTTAGGAATGGCTCAGCCACTAGATAATAGCTCAGGATACGAAGCTGGTTCTGTTGTTTAGGAGCAAACCAAAAGTTCATATACTGCTGTGTTTCTTCATCAACCCATGGCAACCAAACAGACTCTGCAGATTTCTCGTTGCAAAGCGATAGAAGCTTCTCACATGCTTCACGCGCTCGCTCTTCGCGAACCGCTGTTCCATTTGCCTTCGAGATAAGGCAGGCAAGCGGGTCCAGATCATAGCCAATAGCAGAAATACCAAGTTTAGCGGCGGTGCCAAGGACCATTCCAGACCCGGACATCGGGTCAAGTACCACATAATCTTTTGGCAAGTCTTCTAAACCCGCAAGAGCAAGCTCTGGTGCCATGCGTGCCGGAAAGGGGTGGATATGTATCATGCTGTTGTAGTGCCTTGAGATATAGCGTCTTGTAGTTTGTCAAAGATCGAACGACGACCAACTCTATTGTTCAGCTCTCCGTCTCTTCCCTTAATGCTGTACATGGCTTTTAGCTTGCGGCGCACCGAAATGCACTCTTGTTCTTCGAAATCCCCGTCAAGAACCTGGCGAAGTTCAGACATACTAAGGCCTGCAATTCCGTCCCGTCCGCAAATCAGACAGGTAAAGCATTCGCCATATTTCTGGTACAGAGCTTCCTGATTTTCTTGATGTGAACGAATAAAATTAAATGTCCAGGGTCCTTTTCGTTTCGAAGACATTTTCAAATAGACAGGGATTCGCTGCTCAATTAGGTAGTACCCCGTGCCCAAATATTCCAAGCGCTCAATAGAGATAGGCTTGTCAAGCTGATCCAGCAAAAGAATAAGTAACGATCCATGTGATCTGGCGGTATCTGTAATCATTTTCGATTTTGAATAAACTTAATTGCCCCACCGTTGATTTTGTAGAAGATACGGGCTTTCCCTTCTCCATTGTGGAAAACTTTCAGGTGGTGCCGTGCGTGCGGCCGTTCGCTCCGTTTGTACTCATTTGTAGCAAAAATACCCTTTGTACGGCGGATATTTTGCTTCTCCTCATCCGTATAGTTTTTCGAAGCGGTGCCAAACCCACTAGCCCTGTGGAAAGAAATTTGAGTGTTACCGGGCTTTATCTCATGCAGAAGATATTTGAAGACGTGGTCAGGCAACTGTTGGTCGCCAAACGCTTTCCTTAGATCCTTAAGAACAACTTGATCACTTCTGCCTGCTCTATCAAACAGTGTGCTGTATCTTTCTTCGTTATATTCAAAAAGCGCAAACGACATCTCGCCACCTTCGAAATCGACGCTCGATTTGTCTATCGAGACGGCGGAAGTCGGAGTAGTCTTGTGATCGGCGAGCCAAACAGGTACTCCGGCTCCGCTACGAAGCGCTTCCAATGCCAACTTGTGAAAAGCAAAGCACTTACTCCAATTCTCGATTAGAGATTCAGGAATCCAAAGCTGAAATTTATTTTTGTAGTCTTTCCTAGAACCAAACATTCTCGCCCTTTGAATGTATGTATCCTGTGAGAATTTACCTTTGACGCTTCTGGTAAAGTACATTGAAAGTAGGTTGTCGAATGTAACCCCACGAGAAATGATATTGCCTCCAACTCCAAACGAGAAAAGACTTGTTGGCTTTGCTATATCTGAGACCTTACCGGACTTACCGGGGCTTGAATTTATCTTCACGACTACGTTCTGCTCAATTCTTCTCAGAACGAACTCTCCAACATCCGAACCGTCCAATTCACTATAATCCTTCGCAATTTTAAACAACTTACGTCGGAGACGCTCAAATCCAGCACCCTTTGGATTTGCCAAAGTGTCCATCGTTGCTTGCACAAAGCCTACATCTTGGTCGTGTTCACTTCTTTTGCCGCTAGTATGAACGAGCATCGTGAAATTCTTCTTCAGACCCAACCGATGAAGCTCGGCAACTCCGCACATAAAATGTAAGACGGCTTTTTCGATCTCAGTTCTTTCAGATCCTTCATCTGCTTCAAATGTGTGAAGCCGGTAGTTGACATGACCATCACTCGGAAAGAAAAAATCTTGTCCGACATAATCAGGATATGGCGCAAAATCCACCCAGTTTTCACTTTCATTTTGGAAGGTGTTGTTGAGGTTAAGTCTTGCCGGCGTGGCGGTAACTCCAACATATCGTCCGTCGTCACCAAGTAACTTCGAAATCAGAAGGTTAATCTTTGTTTTGTCGTAGTCTGCTTTGTTCACGTTGCCATCCGGGGAAGCGTAGTCGGCTTCGTCGTCAATTACGATTATACCATCTTCGTGCCTTAGATATTCGATGAGCTTTTCCAGGTCGCGGGCATTTTTCTTACAAAAGACCACCCATTTTCGCCCTCTTAGTCGTGTGTGGTCTGTTGGAAGTTCGCTAAACTGCTTTGGTGATGGATTAAGGCCTGAACCCCGGAAACGGCTAAGACTCTGCTCTAAAAGGTCAACGCTATCGGTCAGTAAGTTGACCAAGATAGGATATCCCCTGTCGAGCAACCTAGCATTCAACGCTATCATCATTTCGGTTTTGCCGCTTTGTGGCTCACCAAAAACGACTAGCGATCTCGAATTCTTGTCGTCTAAGTTCTTAAGAGTCTGTTCGACCGCTGCCTCGATGGAGGTCGTATCGATTCCCTCCGCTTGAAGAGTACAGATGCGATCCCCATATTGGTTCCCGCCTACATTTCCGACAATCTCAGCCCAATCAATTGATTCCGTCATTAAATTAACCCCAACATATGATGGGTTCAATCTACGAGAGAATTTTGAACTCGTAAACACGTAAATAATACTTTACATATCATTGGAATTTGACAGCACCTAAGCGTCCACATCGATTTCGCTTATGCCGGTCAGTTATCACGCAGGCCTAAACAGGGCTTCCAAACCGAACACGTTTTCCGAAGTAAAAGAAATGCCAAACAATTGCGGCCAACTTCAACAATTATATACAAATGGCGGACCTCCTGGGAAATTGTCCGAACCTATTTGATGATCTTCTAACAGATTTAACCAGCTGGGAAGCCATTCTGAAATCCTTGCCCGACTTCCCTGAGGATGGTTCCT
>JAESRR010000031.1 GCA_016764535.1 Cohaesibacteraceae bacterium
ACACCCGCAGCCTGTCGATCAATAATTTTCTGGAATTCAGTTTTCAGCGGCTCCGCACATTCAGTTGCAACAAGATGCAAACAATCATTCAGCGGTAAACCGGCCTTGATACCGCGCACAATGATATCCATGGCTGTTGGTAATTCTGCCTGAAATTTCTCCAGCCGTTTCGTGCGTTTTTTATTGATCCAGAACCTGGGTAATCCCAGCGCACCGACAAACCCGAAACCCGCTGCTATTGGCAGTCCAAATTCAAGAAAATACCCAAGAACAAACAGAACAACACCGGCTCCAGCGCTGCCAATATAAAATTGTTTGATGCTAATCGCCATGCCAGCTTGTTCAATTATCGTATCCAGGGTCAGTTTCTTGGCTGCTTTGTCCGCATTTTTTTGGTCATTTTCCAGTTTTTTTACTACAGCTTCTACRTCCCTGCGCCGGGTTTTCGTGATCAACAAATCCGCTGCTGCACTATCCCTGGGGCCCGAGTTGCTTATTTTTTGAAACCGTTCTTTCTGTGCGTCTTTACCCTTTGTCAAAGATCCAAGTACCACCCAAAGCACAGCACTCAGGCAAAATGCAATGAGCCCGGCAAGAGCATATAGTCTGTATTCTCCCACCATCTCCATCATGATCAGGCCGCGCTCCCGGTCGTGGTTTCATGGTCAGAGTTCGCTGCATCAAGGGCAGCTGCCAATCGAGCCTCTTCATTATAATATCTGGCACGATCCCAGAATTTTGGTCGGCCAATACCGGTAGATTTGTGTCGGCCAAGAACGTTTCCTGCGGCATCCTCACCCAGAATTTCATAAATGAACAAATCCTGCGTGATAATAACTTCGCCTTCCAGACCAACAACTTCAGTGATGTGTGTAATCCGTCGGGAACCATCACGAAGCCGGGTTGCCTGAATGATAACGTCAATCGAACCAACAATCATTTCGCGGATAGTTTTTTGCGGCAGGGAATATCCACCCATTGTGATCATCGATTCAAGTCGGGAAATCCCTTCTCTGGGAGAATTGGCATGTAACGTACCCATGGAACCATCATGTCCGGTGTTCATCGCCTGTAACAAATCAAAAGCTTCGTGACCGCGCACCTCGCCAACGATAATGCGTTCGGGACGCATACGCAGGCAGTTCTTGACGAGATCGGTCATGGTTATTGTGCCCTCTCCCTCCAGATTTGGAGGGCGGGTTTCGAGCCGCACGACATGGGGCTGCTGCAATTGCAACTCGGCCGCATCTTCACAGGTAATGATACGTTCGTCAGGCTCAATAAATGCTGTAAGACAATTAAGAAGAGTTGTTTTGCCAGATCCGGTACCACCTGAAATCAGAATATTACAACGGCATTTCCCGATTATTTCAAGAATTGTCGCGCCTTCTGGAGAAATTGACCCAAATTTCACCAACTGGGCAAGGGTCAGCTTGTCTTTCTTGAATTTACGAATGGTTAGCACCGGGCCGTCAATTGCCAGGGGCGGTGCAATCACATTAACACGGGATCCATCGGGCAAACGCGCATCACAAATCGGACTGGCTTCATCAACCCGCCGACCGACCTGGCTAACAATACGCTGACATATATTCATCAACTGAACATTGTCCCGGAACCGCACATTGGTCAGATAGACTTTGCCGCTCACCTCAATAAAAGTCTGATCCGCACCGTTGACCATGATATCGGCGATATCATCCCGGGCCAGAAGCGGTTCCAGCGGGCCGTACCCAAGCACATCATTACAAATATCATCGAGCAAATCTTCCTGCTCGGCGATCGACATGACAATATTTTTGAGAGCAATGATGTCTGAAACAATGTCGCGAATTTCTTCCCGCGCCGATTCGATATCAAGTTTGGCCAGTTGCCCAAGATCGATAGTATCAATAAGCGCAGAAAAAACCGTCGTTTTGATATCGTAATATTGTTCAGACTTTGCAGCAGCATCGGCAGCGACCTGCGGATCATATTCTACCGGTTTTTCAACTTTTGGCTTTGGTGCAGGCGCATCGGCAACTGCCGGTGCCTGGACTTTGGACATGACAGTACGACCGGGTTGCCCCCCGGACGCCTTCTCGGATCCACCGCGTTTACCAAACATACATACCTCGTCTTACACCGGCGTTCAGGCCTGGCTTTTTGCCTTGAATTTCGCCAAAAGAGGACCCAGAAGGGATTTTTCAACTTTTTTGACTTCTACCCGACCGGTTACAACGCCGCCCAGCTTGTCAAAAATTTCCGAGATCGGATTTTTGCTATCAGCCTCGGAAACCATTTGACCATTATTGGAAGCAAGTCCGAATAGGCCAGGATCAAACGGTATTTCTGCCGCCAGCTCCAGGCCAAGCGCATCGGCAAAATCCTGCGACTTGATCTCCGGTTTCTTCGGCATGCCTACCTGATTAAGAACCAGATGTGGCGGAGAATCGTTCGGACGCATCGCAACAATCAAATCGAGAAGGTTTTTCGCATTTCTCAAATTCGGCAAATCCGGCATCGCTGTAATGACGATCTCATCTGCGTTGACGATGGTTTTACGCGCCCACGCCGTCCATGTATGCGGAACATCAAGGATCGTAATCGGAACGCCTTCCTGCAAGACCTTGATCACACCATCAAAACAATCCTCGTCATGATCTGCGAGGCGATCCAGAGTTGCCGGAGCCGATAACAGGCTCAACTTGTCAGTGCATTTGGCAAGGATACGATCAAGCAATTGATCATCAAGCCTGTCGGGAGAACCAATGGCATCAGCAATCCCCTGCGGTGGGTCCTGGTTGAAATCCAGACCTGCAGTGCCAAAAGGCAAATCCAGATCGGCGATAACCACATCGGTTTCATATTTCCCGGCAATGGACCAGGACACATTATGCGCGACTGTCGATGATCCCGCACCGCCCTTGGCACCGATAAAAGCAATGGTTTTACCCAGCGGGTCGTCCTCGGGGTTGCCATAAAGTTCAGCAAGAATCGAGATAATGTCCATATCCCGAATGGGACCAACCATATATTCGCTAATACCCCGCCTGATCAGATCACGATAAAAACGAACATCATTAATGTATCCGACAATGATAACCCGTGTACCTGGATCGCAAACGTCAGCAAGGCGATCAAGGTGCTCGAGCAACGTTTCAGGATCAGCCCGGGATTCCAGTACGATGACATTTGGTGTCGGTGCTTCTCCAAAATATTCAATTGCCGCGGACATGCCGCCACCCAGAACTTTTAAATGAGCCCGGGCCATTCGCCTGTCCTTGGCAGCCTCTTCACCAGCGCGCATGCATTCGGGAGTTTCAGCAAATATCTGAATAGATACGCGCGGCAAAGGCCGAATGTCCTTCAGATCCCTGGCAGGGTCGGTGGATATAAGGCTGGTATGCGTTTTTTCCTGGTCTTCATTTTCATGATCATCAGGAATTTCTGGATTGGTTTGCATTAACCGCCAACCTCCGAAGCCTGACCAGCGTCTTCAACTGTACTGGCACTCTGGGTTTTTTCTCCCAGGCGATACTTGTCAAATATAATATCACGCCGTGATGCATCGGCCGCAGTCATCGCCCGTGGCGACAATAGATCCTGCGGATCGGCAATGATTGCAGCAAGGTTTTGTTGTGATGCACAACCAAAATTATAGTAGTCCCGATTTTCATGACTTTTGCCGAGGTCTTCCGGCCAAAGTCCGCATTGCTTGGTCAATTTGGCCTTGATTGTCGGAAATGCGAGCCGGATCGGCGCATTTATTGCCGGATCAGAACTGCGATAAGCCATATGTTCAATGCGACTTTCCGGAATGCCTGATTGAATCAGCGTGCGCCTGACTTCACCGGCCAGATATGTTGCCGTTACTTCATTTGCAGCCCCTGACGGAACCATAATTTGAATTGCCGACGCCCGTTTTTCATGAAAATGCTGTGCGAACCCGGCAATTGCGGAATGTGTCGCCGGGGACAGTGCATCGGTGCTCAACCCCACAGGAATATCAAGAGTTTCTGCCGCCTCGACCACAACAATCGGATGTCTTGTTTTGTAATCATTCGGCGGCAGTGTGGTGCTTGCACTGCGGGTTTGACAGCCAGCCAGTGCCAGGCCTGCACAAAGAACCAAAATCGGAGATTTTACGCTTTGAAACATCGAAATACTCGTTGTGTTTGCATGGCCCGCGCATGTTTGATGGGCCGTGAACCTTTTACTCATAAATAAATCCGATCCGCCCCTGATAAGGAGATGTATGCGCAGATCCCGAACCTGTCAGATCATAAATACGGTTGATTCGACCCATGAGGTTCGATTCACCATCGCTCGCAAACGAGAGGTTTTTATCCGGTCGCGCCAGTTTCTTGGCGGTTGTCGGTCGAACAATGTAGGGCGTTACAAAGATAACAAGTTCGCTTTGTTTGGAGGTGAATTCCTTGCTGCGAAACAAGGCACCCAAAATCGGGATATTCTTCAATCCCGGAATGCCATCGATATTCTTTTTGGTTTCATCACGAATAAGCCCGGCCATGGCCATGGTCCCGCCGGATGGTAGTTCCAGTGAAGTTTCTGCACGCCGGACTTTTAGAGCTGGCAGTATTATGTCGTTCAGCTGGATTGCACCCTCATTGGATAATTCAGAAACTTCTGTCTTGATGCGCAATTGAATTCTACCCGCTGACAACACCAGAGGAGAAAACGCCAGTGCAATACCAAATTCCTTGAATTCGACGGTTATTTTATTATCGTCTTGCGCCACCGGTACGGGGAACTCACCACCAGCAAGAAAAGTGGCCGTCTCGCCGGATATTGCCGTCAATGTTGGTTCAGCCAGCGTCTTCAACATTCCGGTCCGCTCCAGCGCCTTTAGTTGTGCGCCAAATACCTGATTTCCAGCTCCCCATTGCAAAGCCGCACTGCCACCCTGAAGCAGCGGTTGAAACGGAAATTGAAATGTCGTCAGACTGGTTAAGACATCTGTCGCGCTAATAAGACTTCCGGCGCCGTTAATACCACTTCCTGCCGCAAATCTGCCAACCCCGGCAGCTCCACCGGTTAGATTGATGCCAAGTTGTTTGACCACTTCACGCTGCACTTCAGCGATAACCACTTTCAAATGGACTTGCTGGCGCCCTTCAATACTGAGATAATTGAGGACCTTTTTATCGTCGCCAATGAATTTTTTAGCAATGTCGGAGGCCTGTTTGGAAGCTGCTGGATTTGGGACTATTCCAGTAAGAACAACCGCTTCCCCTGCACCCTCGACATTAACCCTGGCACCGCGCACCAGTTTATTAATGATATGGGCCAGTCCGCCGGTATCCTGGGATACATCAATTTCAAGACTGACGATCTGACGCCCTGCCTTGTCAACCAGGAACACATTTGTCTGCCCTACCTTGACGCCGATTAAATATACCCGCCGTGAGGAGCGAACAACAGCATCGGCAATATCCGGGTTGGAAACCAGAACATCCCCGACATCAATGGGTGTTTCAAGGACCAAAGACTTGTTAAGACCGATTTTGACCCGTCTTGAAGATTGTCTGGTACCGGCCTTGATCCGCATAATCTGGCCCTGCGCCGCTTCCGCTTTGCCCACAAAAATGCTTTCAGGCAGAACAACGGAACCACATGCAATGACAAATGCGATGAGATACAGGCTCAGGTTTCGTGCCACTTTGCACCACATGTCAGTAGATTCAGAAAATTTTGTTAGACACATACTCATTTGAACGCCTTGATGCTCGTCGAACCATAACGCATGATAGTAACTGTCCCCGCCGTGCCGGTTTGCTCAACCAGACTGTCTCCGGCCGCATCTTCAATACTGCGAAGGCTGAGTGATAAAACGCCGGTTTGCACGGCTTGTGCCAAAAGCTCGACCTGCCTTGGACGTAGTTCAATTGTCGCGGTTTCGCCAACAACCACCTTTTCACCATTCTTTTCCTGAATGTTCTGATCAATCGCCAGCACACGAATGTTCGTAAGAATAGTTTCGGTATAAGGTGTACTTTTTTGTCCCCGGGGTTCTACCGTCAGGATGATATCGACACGATCATTGGGTAGAACAAATCCACCAGCACTGGTTTCAGCAGAAATCCGTGTTGCCACGGCCCGCATCCCCTTGGGCAAAATCGCAGACATATATCCACGATCAGTAACCAGAAGACCTGCTTCCTTGATCGGTTCTCCGGTTAAAAAGCCTGATCGTGCAATGGCGCCTGAATATGTTTTAATCGCGTCCGGGGTTTTGGCTTGCGTAATATAACTTGCAATAATCGCTTCACGCGGCCAGGACTGCCAGCGATAGGAAGCGACAGATGTTCCAGAACCAAGAGGAATATCCTGAGCCGCGACAAGAACATTTTCGACATTGACCGGCTGCACAACTGCGACCTGTTGCGGTGGCGCTTCATCACCAAGGTTGATCACAAGATACGCAGCAGCAAGTCCTGCAACGAGCGCAACCAACAAAATTACCAGACGTGCGGCTCCCATGACTATCTTTCACTCCAGAAACGATCATTCTAATTTGACTTTGATGACGAGTGTCACCGATGAACCGTCAAATTATGGTTAACAATCTCTATCGCGTTATGATTAACGGAACCCTGGGGTCGAATATGAAATGATAGGTCTAATAATTTGGGACTTTATCGACCCGGGCTGAGCCGCCGCCATTAAACGAGGAAAGCAAATCCGGATTTCATCCAGTGGGTGGATGGAAAAAGTATGAGCGCAGCGGTCGCCATGGCAATTCCATAGGGAACCCCGCTTCCTGGTACACACAAATTCAGAAGCCACTCATAGCGCAAAAATTCCGGTAAAGGATGTTTGCGAAGCTTCAGTAGAACCAGAGCCATCGCGCCGCCGAGTAAACTGGTATAGATGATCCACAGAAGCGCGGATTCAGGACCGATCCATAACATAATGCCCGTTGCAAATTTGGCATCACCACCGGCAAACCAGCCAACGGCAAAGATAGCAAAACAAACAAGCAATGTTGAACCACCATAAATCAAATGATCAATCAAATGGCTCATATCAATGTCGACAAAAAAGGCTGCAAGACCAAAACCAACAATAAGCAATAATGCAACGCGATTGGACAAGCGCATGGCCACAAGATCAGATGCCGCGCCAAATGCCATCAGCATGGGAAAAGCAAAAATTAAAAACCAGCCGTATATCATCCCCAGCATTAAGCCATCCCCGGTTTGCCTGAATTCATAAAAAAACGCCCGTCATACATTTAGTATGACAGACGCTCTTAATATAGTCAGATGGTTACGTCACTATTAAGTGATATCGCCTGCTACACCGCTCAGCTTGGTATTAACAGCGCCACCAAGTGTGGTAGCTCCTGCAACCATAACAGAACCAATTAGCGCTGCGAGAAGCGCATATTCGATTGCAGTTGCACCGGATTCATCTTTAAAAAAACGCACGACTAGATTTTTCATTGTCGGGCTCCTTGTTCATGTGTTGACAGCTCACGTCAGCCAACCGTTGTATCCGGCCGTACTGATGGAGCCTATTTAGCCCACCAAATCTTTCCATCAAGTTAATTTCCGTTATTGAATGCTTGTTTGAATTGAAGATCATCTGTATAGTTAACGATTTATGTCTTTATTACTTAAATTTGTTACTATAATTATACTACCAACAACTTGAATAGTTACATGAATATGATCGTTAACAGATTGTTACAGGTCTCGATCTTGTTGCTGGTTAACCGAACCTTCACCAATATCTTCCATCCTGCACCCAGATCAATGACAGAACATCGGATAAGATATATGTGCGCAGTAAATCAATTCGCCAGATTATTCCTGGCAAGTGCCATTTTGTCTTCTTTCTCTTTAATTGGACCTGCTGCAATTGCAAAAGAACCGCTGCGAATTAAGGTAGATTATGCCCGTGTCATGCGGATTGCAGAGCCCGCTGCGACTGTCATCATAGGTAATCCCGCAATTGCAGATGCAACTGTCAAGAACAGACAAATGCTGGTGATCACCGGGAAATCTTTTGGCACCACCAATCTCATCATTCTTAATGAAGCTGGCGAGACAATTGCAAACGAGATCATTTCTGTTGGTGCTGCCAGCGATCTGGCTGTGACCATCTACCGAGGCGCCAAACGCCAGACATTAAACTGTGATCCGGTTTGTCAGCCCGCACCTTCCGCAGGCGATGACAGTGAATTGTTCTCAACAACAATCGCCCAGTTTGGAGAACGCAGTAAATTGGCTGAAGAACAATTGCAGGCCCAGGAATCTACCGCACAATAAATCTGCTGCACAATAGGGTGCGTCTACTCAATTAGCGGTCATTTTGTAGCAGAACACAAATTTCCCAATTGAAATATCAGACTTCAAACCTGATCATTGATGCAGGCTCATGGCGCGCCCCGGCATGCCTCGCAAAGTGTTTACATTCCGTTAACCGAATTTTGAAACGAAAAGTCAACTCTCCCCGGCATATTGTCGATATTAGCAATCTGACAACCATGCCGGAGCATAATAATGCCGCAACAAAACAACGCCCAGGGCGGTATCCTGCGCATATTGAGACAGGCAATGTCTTTCAAACGATTACACCGTGACGAACGCGGTAGCGTTGCTGTTGAATTCGCATTGTTGACAGTACCGTTTTTTGCCATTTTATTTTTCATAATCGAAAATGCACTGGTTTTATGGGTGCGGGAATCCCTCGCCACTTCAGTTGTCGATACCGGCCGCCTCATACGTACCGGTCAGGTTCAAAGCGCCAATATGGGCAAGGACGCGTTCCGCACTCGTGTGTGTCAAAACATGCATATCATGTCTACATATTGCGAAACCAACATACGGGTGGATGTACGGGAGTTTACCAGCTTTGCCGATGTCACTTTTCAACCGCCGTTTGATGATGATGGAAATTTTCTGGGACTAAACGCAACGCAATATCAGCCTGGGCAAAGACAGAGCGTCATTATCATGTCGCTTTTTTTACGCTGGAGCCCGGCATTGCCAATATTGTCAAGCTACAGCAATACGCCTGATGGTGACATCCTCATGTCTGCCTCAACAGTATTCAGAAATGAGCCCTTTAAATAGCTAGTGCGCCTGGAGGGTGACATTATGAACATGATTTCAAGAATATTTAGCTGGTTACAAATCCGGTTTGGCAATTTTACAAATGACCAGCGAGGAATTTCCACCGTCGAGTTTGTCATCATTTTACCCGTAATGCTTACAGTTGCCCTTTCCGGACACGAAGTTACATCCGCGCTCTCGGCAAAAAGCAAGGTAGAACATGCGACCGCTGTCATTGGTGATCTTGCTTCCCAAACGGAAGTCCTGACGGAGGCAGATATTATCGGCATTTTTGAAGGTGCAAAGGCAATGGTTTACCCCTATCCAAATGGGAATCTGCGCATCACAATCGCCGGAATTGCCTTTGATAACAACGAAGATCCTACAATTGCCTGGCAGCGGTCCATGCATGGCGGTGCGCCGATTAATCTTGCCGCAATTCCTGACGCTATTTCCCAACCCAACGCCTTTATCGTAATGGCCAGCATGGAGTATTCCTATACGCCGGCATTTGGAAATGGCATTGTCGGTTCRGTCGTATTTGATGAAATCAGCATCACGCATCCCCGTAAATCAAAAATCGTCGGCATAGAATAATTGTTGACCGTACGTTATTGAAATCATTACGTTTTTAGACACATCCTAACAGTCTGTTAAGTCATCCTGCTTAAAATTGTATCACTCTGTTGGGTGGGCAGTGTCTATGGCAAAAAATGGTGAAACACCGACAAAGCGCATCCGGAGTCGAAAACAAACCCATGCCGGTTCCGGAGTTCGTTTAAGTCAGCTAATTCCGCTGATCCTGATTTTTTGTGTTTTCGTTGCCGATCTCGCGGTATTTATACCTCTTTCATTCCAGAATGAAGAACATGCTTTGCTGGAGAAACGCGAGCGCATCCTCGATATGTGGCGCGTAGCATCAGATCCTACAAACATCCTGGATATCAATGATGTCATTAGCGTCGGTGATCGACTGATCAACATGAAAGAAATCCACGGTGGTGTGTTGTTTACCAAAACAGGATCGCTTGTTGGCGCATTTGGAATAACTCCCAGACTAACCCTTCAGATGGTTGAGAAGGGCACGCATATCATTCGGGACAACAAAGGCGGCACATTTCTGGATTTATATCTGTCACCTCGAGAAACCGGACTTGCACAACTGGTAATCGTCCGGGTGAACCTGGCGAAACATCTTGCAAAAAGAGACGATCATTTAAAAAATTTGGCAATCTCCATTTTTGCCGCAGGCTTCCTCGCCATATTGCTTGCAACACTGATATTAAAATTCCGCTACATTAATCCAGTCAACAAACTGGTCTCATCGCTAAACAAGGTTGCGCGCTCGCCAGATGAAGCAGACAGATTTCTCCACAAATGGAAACGAAAAGACGAACTTGGCGCGATGGCGCGGGCCTGCGATATTCTGTATCGAAGTCTGGCCCTAGTATATCAGCAGGGACTGGCACTGTTGCGCAATGCAAGACGCCGCAGCGCGCTCCCCATTCTTACCTACGGCGCCGATGAAACCCTGATGGAGGCCAATCAGGCTGCTCTGGATTTTTTTGGAGCCAAAAACCTGCATGAATTTCGAAAGATGGACCAGAAATTTATATTTATGCCAGGAAATGAAGAGAAAGAACGAACAAATATTGCCGATATATCGAGAGAAAAAAATTTCTCGGAGTTTGTCAGCGTGGAATCCACACATGGAACCAGAGAAGTATATCTGGATGCAGTGCGGGTCATTCAAGCTGGTACAGACACTCTGAATGGCATATCCGCCACGTTGTTCGATCATACTGAATTCATTATCAAACATAAAAAACTCACCAGGGAATTCAAGGAACTGGAAGCTGAAAGGGACGATCTGAAGCTGAAAGAAACAGAATTACGTTATGTTCTTGAAAGCTGCATGACATTGATGGCTCATAATTTTGGCCCAAAATCAGAAGAGCCATCAACGGAACGCATACTTGTCGATCGCATTCTGGATGAATGGTATCTGGAGGCCGTGGATTGCGGGCTTGTCGCCGGGCATCTGGATCATGGTGCCATGCCCATGATGATAGGCAATGAAGACGCCATCACCGGGGTTTTTCGACAGGCACTGCTGTTGATTTATGCCAGATCCCAGTGCACCCAGCCTCAATTGGGGATTGAAGCTGTAAACGGAGATGATGGTGACGTTCTGTACAGGGTTTATGATGCGACGTCTCTCAAGGATATGGCTGATAACCTGTTTGCATCAAATCATACATCACATGTAAACTGGTCTCTGCCATTTGCCGCAATGCGCGCTTCGATAAAACGTTGTAACGGCAAGATATTCGAATTGGGGGAAACGCCCGATGAGCGGCATTTTATCAAGTTCTCCATGCCGACCAAAATCAACCAAATGAATGTTGCGCCAAGCATCGAGCAAAAAACGGCTTGATCCGCACGATTAACTATTGGTCAACCAATTCGATCAAAGGGGTATATTCTGCCTGGGAAATTTTACGAAATCCCCCATCATAGAACGGATCAAGAGCTTCAAATGCATCCCTGTTTTTTTGTGGCAGTAAAGTCAGAGCCACCGCAATACTGTTTGCAATCGCCTTGTCCATTGACGTGCTGATACTGTGTGGACCATGTGGTATGCGCCGCGATTGCCAAAACACCCGCATATCTGCCATGGAAAACATTCCTATAGACACAAGTTTTTGCAACCCGCCCCGACTATATCCCTCTTCACTATCCCCTGTCAGGGAACTCCAGCTGGCAACAGCGTCAACCTTGTTCTTTTTCAGGGCCTTGAACGCTTCACGCGCTGATTTAAACATTTGAATATCAGGGAACTCGGTCTTTGTATCAAGACCGCTATGGATCAGGGCATGCCGGGGTAATAAATCACCCGCCGTTGAGCCTTCAAATACCAGAGCAACCCGTTTGTCTGCAAGATCTCTCAGGTTCGAAATTTTGCTTCCAGCCAGGGAAATCAGAATCGAAAAATACCCGTGTGTACCGTCATCCGATATTGGAACGACAAGAGGTTTTATACATCGGCACATAACCCATCCTGTTGCAAAACCACCAGCGCTCAGGCGTGCATAATCGACTCTTTTTTCAACGAATGCATCAATCAGCCCCCGGGTTGTGCGAAAAACCCGGGTATCAAAAACCTGCCCTGTTTCAGTTCCCAGAAATGCCAAAAATGGTTGATAGGAAGCTGCCGTCTTTGTCGATCCCCGGGGAATGACGATTCCAAACCGAACCGGTTTTGTTTTTTCTTTTTCAGTATTTTGTAATTCACTGTCGCCATCCAGACCCGAACCCTGTTCAGATGAAGGAGATGCCCGAATGTCATCTGGAGCAGGTCCAATCTGTTCGACCAAACGCTCCGATTTCCCGATTTCGCTTTGCGGTTCGTCAACAGATTGTTGGGCCAAAACGCGGTGAGTTGCGAGCAGCAGCACGCATCCAGCCACAACAACGCACATAAAGACAAGATAAAACTGGTTTTTCATATATGTTTTGCCTGGCATCCGGGGAAAGCAATGCTACATTGTCATGTCATTCTTTGCACGTATTGCGGCATTTTTGTCCCGTGCTCCCCGCAATACCGATTCTTCTGGAGATTTCATGTCATTCATTAATACAATTGTTTTCGATATTGGCAACGTTCTACTGAACTGGGACCCTCGCCATGTTTACCGCAATGTATTTGAATCTGAAGAGAAAATGGAGTGGTTTCTGGCAGAAGTCTGTTCATCAAGCTGGAATGAGGAACAGGATCGTGGTCGGTCATGGGAAGACGCGGAGGCGGAAGCAATATCCCGCCATCCGGAGCAGGAAAACAACATTAGATTGTTCCGGGCGCGCTGGAGCGAAATGATTCCAACTGCAATTGAGGGAACTGTCTCTCTCAAATCCCGACTAATCAACGCAGATATTTTGCAATACGCCATCACAAACTTTGCGACGGACACCTGGAAAGAGGCACAGGAGCTTTACCCATTCCTGACAGAATTTGAAGGAATCGTGGTTTCAGGTGATGAAAAACTTCTCAAACCAGACCCGGCAATATACAAGATTTTGTTTGACAGATATGGAGTGGATCCATCATCCGCAGTTTTCATTGACGACAAAATGGATAATGTTGAAGCTGCCAAAAAAACCGGCATGACCGGTATTCATTTCCAAACCCCGCAACAACTGGAACGCGATCTCAAGGCTCTGGGCTTTTCATTCTAGAATACTGGAAAGCCTCTCTCTGGCGCTTCTTAAAATTCCTAAATAGTCTGATTGTATGCGCCAACTTCCGGGTTTTCCCGCAATATGCCATCGACGGCATGAAACATATCCCGCATCCGTTGTTCGGAAACCGGGCTTTCAACAACAACAACCAGTTCTGGCTTGTTCGAGGAAGCCCGCAACAACCCCCACGTACCGTCATTGGTTTCGATCCGTATGCCATTGACGGTAATGCAGTCCACAATGGGTGCGCCCGCTATGAGTTCACCGGCGTCTCTCATCGCAAGGACACGTTTGCAAACCCGGTCAATAACTTCGTATTTGATTTCATCAGCACATTTGGGAGACATTGTCGGTGACCCCCATGTCTGCGGCAATGCTCGCTTCAAATCGGCCATCGTCCGGCCCTGACTACGATCCAGCATATCGCACACTGCAAGTGCCGATACGATACCGTCATCATACCCGTTACCCAGTGGGCCATTAAAGAAATAGTGCCCGGATTTTTCAAAACCGACCAGGGCATTAAGTGCATTCACCTGACGTTTCATGTAGGAATGACCGGTCTTGTGATAATTGGTTTTTGCGCCATTTGCCTGCAAAACCGGATCAGTATTAAAAAGGCCGGTTGATTTTACATCAACAACAAAGACGGCATCCTTGTGAATAGCGGATAAATCCCGTGCCAGCATCACGCCAACCTTGTCGGCAAATATTTCTTCGCCTTCATTATCAATCACGCCACATCGATCACCATCTCCGTCAAAACCAAGGCCAACATCAGCGCCTGTTTCCAGCACCATGTCCCGCATCGCATGCAGCATTTTCATGTCTTCGGGATTGGGGTTATAACGAGGAAAATTGTAATCTGGATCACAATCCATTTGAACCACTTCACACCCGACAGCTTCCAGCACACGGGGTGCAAATGCACCGGCTGTACCATTGCCACACGCGGCAACCACCTTGAGCGGATTTTTTAGTTTGGGTCGATCGGACAGATGAGCAATGTAAGTCTCGGCAAAACCATGTACAATTTCAAGGGACCCGGTGTTACGCAAAACCTGTTTGCCGCCCAGAACAATCTCGCGCAGCATATTCATTTCATCGGGGCCAAAAGTAAGTGGTCGATTCGCGCCCATTTTAACGCCGGTCCAGCCGTTTTCATTATGGGATGCCGTGACCATCGCAACCGCCGGACAATCAAGCGCAAACTGTGCGTAATACGCCATTGGCGACAATGCCAGACCGATATCCCGCACCCGGCAACCTGCAGCCATCAAGCCGGAAACCAGCGCCATTTTGATAGAACTTGAATATTGCCTGTAATCATGTCCCACGACAATTTCCGGCTTAACACCCAGTTCATGCAATACAGTTCCCAGTCCGGCACCCAGCGCCTGTATGCCCTGAAGATTGATTTCCTCACCGAACAGCCAGCGCGCATCATATTCACGAAAACCGGTAGGTTTGACCAATATTTCCGATTCAAACTCAAAAGTATTCTGGGCAATAGCGGATTTGGGAATAGAAAACATAAATGGCCTTTCAAGTGCAGAATGCTGATTTCCACACATAATACGAATTCGCGAATGTCTAATTCAACTTAACGTCACATTTAGATGACTTAATTTTGTAGAGATCGCCCCAAAAATAAAGCTCTGGTTCGATTATTAACCCTCGAGCAAAAGAGATCGGCCACGAATTTCCATTTTCTTCAATTTGCGCAACCATGACATCCCGAGCAGTGTAAAATCACTGGTACCTTTGGGACACACAACTGCGCTTATTTTGCGGCGTGTTATCCCCTTGACCTGGACATCTCGCAACATTGCAGATGCACAACGAATCTTGCCGTTTGCCGTGTTCAATATGCGATTATATTTTAGACTGTGCACAGGAATACCAATGCGTTTGGCAATTTCAAACGGCAGGCTGACAACCGATGCGCCAGTATCAACGATCACTTCCACCGGCCTGCCGTTGATGATGGCCTTTGCATAAAAATTCCCGTTGGCTGAAGCCTTGATAACACCATGACGCTGGGATGCAGCCAGACCCGCTGTTTTTTCTGTACCAGCCCTGGCCGGTTCTGATTTAATGAATTCCTTCAAAAACATGGGTACGCTTGCAAAAACCCCGGCACACACAAAAGCCATTACCAACAATCGGATCATCAAACTTCCTTCATGGGCAATGCCCGTTGAAACAAGTCATACACTGGCGGTATGGCCGAAGCTTTAAGAACAGGACCGATT
>JAESRR010000193.1 GCA_016764535.1 Cohaesibacteraceae bacterium
CTCCTGTTAACTGGCAGAACGGCGACGATGTGATCATCGTACCGGCAGTCACCAACGAAATGGCCAAAGAAAAATATCCCGAGGGCTGGCAAACTCTCAAGCCATATCTACGCCTCGTCAAACAGCCACATTAATACTATTTAATCGATTGCTGATTTTGAATACGCATTAGCTAAATGGAACCCGGGCCCGTTTAAAAACTGGTTCCGGGTTTTGTTTTGTCATTTTCGCTGGATGTAAATTCAATTCGCAAACATCGCCATGCCACCCAGCCAGAACAACCAGTAAAACAGCAAGGGTATCGGTACAAAAATCAGGAGCTGCACGAATGCCAGCCAGCAATGATCCGATCGCCCGGGCAAGTATGCAGAACGCACGCCAAGACCCGTCAATATTTCAACCATACGCGCTGATGATTTTTGGATAGCTGCATGCTCGCTTTGTTCGGCCTCCTGATAAAGGGTCAGTGACCGCTCGGGAAACCCGCATTCAAGCGATGTGAGCGCCGCCATCCAGCAGAGGTGGTCCTGTGTATTGACATCAAGCTCCCCAAACATGTTCCGGATAAATTTAATGGGCACATCAAATGGAGAATACCAGTGTAACCAACCCAGCGTTCCGGTTATCAAGGCTGCACGCAGGGTAACTTTTGGAAAGCAGCTGCGGCAAAGACAACCCGTCACATTTTTGAATGAAAATGAACGGAAAATTATGCCGATGGACGAATGTACACGATGGCAAAGCGGGTTGCTCTGTTGCTGTTTGCATTCAACACAAACCGGCAAGGCAAAGTATGAAGTTCTGCCCCGGGAATCCTTTTCYGGTCTTGCCAGATGGTATTTTTGTTTCTGTTTGCTCGCAATCATTTGCACATTCATGCGTATGGCAAGCACAAGATCTTCCACACTTGTGTGCCCGGTTTTTAACAATCCGGACAGCACATGAAAGATCACGCAACCAGTATCATAGAGATCTCTTTTTCTGGTCAGCACGAAAATGCTGCTATCCAGCTCTTTCTTTTGAGTATCCAGCTTCCAATGAGCAGTAACGCTCATGTGTTTTCCCTTTGCAAGCGTCCTTTCATACGCCTTCAGTTCAAGCCACCTTGCTTTTCCGGCATCCGCGACTTCTCGACTGCTTGCAGAGTTCGGGATCTTCAGACGCGCATAATGTCCATCAACATCCAGATTTGGTGTTATGGATTCACGATTAATTACATCCGGTTGTGCGTCAATACTCACTGGTTCATCCGGTTTGTTTTGAACAATTATCCTTTCCAGCATTAAACAGGAATATACACCTTAATACCACCTAAGAGGCAAGTATCAATACAATGCCCGTCACTGGTTCGTAGTTTGAAAAGCTATAAAATTTTCTTTAGCCGGTTAAAAGCCCTGGCGTTTCTCATCCAGATCTGCAAGATGAGCCAAACCCCGACACGCCTTCCTTCAGGTACTTTTAAATTATGACCACGCCCTCGCCTGTATCTGCAGCAGGCAATTCACGTTTGCGAAAAATTGAAACTATCGTGCTGCTTGCCCTGATGACATCTCTCACCGGGCTAAGTATCGACATCATGCTGGCTGCCATGCCGGATATTGGCGCGGCATTTTCCGGTTCAAAAGCTGCTGACATTCATCTCATTGTGCCCATCCTGATCGTCGGCATGGTATTTGGCGAGTTGGTATTTGGGCCCCTGTCTGATGCGATTGGTCGAAAAAACGCATTGTTCATCGGTATCGCCATCTATTGTGCAGGCACCATTGTTGTGCTGGTTGCCCCGTCACTGGAGATTGTTCTTCTCGGACGCTTAATCCAGGGCATTGGTGTATCAGGCCCAAAGATTGCTACACGCGCCATGATCCGGGATTTATATGTGGGGGATGCCATGGCGCGGATTATGTCTTTCATCCTGCTGATGTTTATTCTTGTGCCGATGCTGGCCCCGGCCCTTGGCCAGATGATCACACATCTGACAAGCTGGCGTGGAACGTTTGCTTTTTTGCTGATTTTTTCTGTCGCAATTACAATCTGGTTTGCCATAAGAAGAGCTGAAACCCTTGCACCGGAAAAGCGCATTCCCATTGCGCCTCGCACCTTGTTTCACAATGCAGTTGCCATCATTACCGATTTTCAGGTCATGGCCTATGCCATCTCGGGCGGTCTGGTTTTTGGTGCCCTGCTCACTTATGCGAGCCTTGCGCAATCTGTCTTTCAGGATATTTACAATACGGGTACTTTGTTTCCATTGTATTTCGCGATCATGTCGTTATCGCTTGGCCTCGCCTCAATTCTGAACAGCCAGCTGGTCATGCGAATTGGTGCCTACCGGATGACTGCGATCGCAGCATTGCTATTGATCTCGGTCAGTACAATCACTTTTATCGTGATATTGCTGACAAATGGCACATTGCCACTACCCATATTTATGGGACTCTATTTCATCTGTTTCTTTTGCTTTGGGGTAATGTTTGGCAATCTTGGCGCATTGGCAATGGTGCATCTTGGGCACATCGCAGGCATTGGTTCTTCCGTGATTGCCTCGGTCTCCAGCCTTGTAGGTGCGCTGGTCTCTATGATCGGCGTTGCATTTTATGACCAGACATTGATCCCGCTAACTGCGGTGATCAATGTAACAGGCCTGCTGTCGTTTCTGTTGATCATGGCGGCAGGACGTGTCGCGACGCGTCAGTCTCAGGCCGTTTAGGGAATACTCTCCACCGCCAGTTTAACCTCGCGAATGGCGCTGACGATCTGTTGACGAAGTATGAGCACTACAATCAGCAACATAATGCCGGTCGCACCGATGCTCAAAACCGTTTGCCAGTTCAGCCCGGCAAGACTGGCAAGCCCCGCTCCACCGCCCGAGAATATCGTCGCAAGCCAACCCCAAAGCCCCGTTTTTTGTCTCACACTGCGTTCAACTGCGGCCGGCAATACGGGTTTTTCCTTTTCTACCTCATCCACTACGGGAGATGCGGTGGTAGTGACGGGAGATTGTTCCGCCAGCATCATGTGCAATGCAGCCCTTGTTTGCGGACCGGCGGCACCATCAATCACGCCTTTGTATGTTCCACGGGATTTCGCGATCTGCTGAAACCCGGTCACATCCTTTGGATCATACCCCATCAGAACCAGAGCAGCGCGCGTATAAAACCGCAACCGATCTGCGAACCCGTTAAGGCCACCATTAATCCGCCGCGTCACCATTTCGATATCATTGCGATCTGCGTACCGGTTCAATTTGCGGGTTTCCCAATACCACATTGGTCCCAGGCCCTCCCATGGATCGACATTGGCTTTATCAGGATCGACGACAAAGTCAGGCGCATCTTTTAAGATATGTGTGCGGCACCAGGCACGGAATTCAGAGTAGTTGGCTTTGCCGGTGATCTGTATCGCAGTGCGGCCCCGGTATTTGGAGCCATCTCCATCCCGGGCTTTTGTATTGCCCAGATCGGTTCGAATATCATAGCGTTTTTGTGCAGCTGTTGGTCCCCAGAGTTCCCGGTCATACCGAAAGCCTGCACTCTCATGGCACATTTGCGCTAAAAACTGTGCCAGCCTGTGCGGATGATCCAGCCCGAATTGCGGGCCATATTCACCCAGCGCAAGAAGTACCGACCGCATATTGGATGTTTTGGGTTTACCCCCGGCAATTTTTCGAAGACGTGCAATATCGAGCCTTTTTTCAGCAGCCATGTTCAACACTCCGGTCCAGTCAAATTTCGGGATTGCATTCCTATACCATATCGTTGTGATTATCTCAACAATATGGTTATATTTCGACCAAACCATGAAATTTTGGAGATCTACTGGCTCAATTACAATTTGTAATGTTGTTGATTACACATGAGATGACCACTGATGAGCATCAAATCTAATGAGCGGCAACCGGTGCTACAATCCGGCCCAAATCCGCCGGGCGTTTTCTACGGATTATCCATTCGGCAACGGAAAGATTAATCACCCAGGCAGTGCCTATYAGTATRGCAGTCGTCAGTTTATCCGGCTCACCGACAATCGCATACAAMMYAAGCAGYAACACCGATTGCGTTCCCGCACCCTGGGCAAGTGCATAGGCGCGCATCATAAAAGCCCGGTGTGTCGCAATCTTTCGATTGAGGATAGCGTAAAAACCAATTCCAATGAAAAGCGCCCATGCAAGCCCAAAGGTAATCTGTAAATATATCAAAACGATACTGCTATCTTCCAACTGCGCATAAAACATCGCAAACCACACGCTGCCAAAAGCACCAGTCAACCCGGCTGGCACCAGTATTCTACCGGCAATTTTGTGCCATTTTCGATTTTTTTGCCGAAACCCGGGTGCAAACTGAAACGCACCCAGAACGCAAAACACACAGGCACCGACAATGTGCAAAAACAGGGATAACGGCAATCCAAACAGGACAGCACTGTCTTTTGGAATATCAACGCCATCCATCAAACCGGTAACCCGGGCAATACCAACACCAACCGGAATGCTACTGAATACTATCCACCCAATGGGTATCTTCCAGTCCGATCTACGTTTGGATTTCATATGGTATGTCCCCTTCCCAAATGCATCGGGAAGTGTTGAACACAACAGCATAGCCGGTCTCTCAATCGGAATTTAATCCAACCGGCTGCGCGCTCCCTGCCATTTTATATATGATCAAATATTTATATGACAAGTTGCAAACGAAAGCGGGATCAATCAGGCAGCGTCTCATACGCCTCATGAACGATTAACCCGTCTTTCCAGGTTAGAACATGCCTGCCAGTGAACGCCATCTCGCGCCCGTCCTTGCCAACCATCTGGTATCTGAATACCAGAGTTGAAACATTGCCATCGATATCACTGGAAACCAGCTTGTTGTCCGAGGACGCAACAGCCTCGATAAACCCTTTTTGCTTGTCACACGATTCCTGCCGCGAACTGGCAAAGATCTCGCCACCGTTCAACACCAGAACGTCTTCGGCATAATGCTTGTCTATAAGCTCCAGTGCCTGTCCGGCAACATTCATTGCGATGTAATTTTCTATCAGTTTCTCGATTGACATTGATCACCTGTGTTTCCTGTTTGTTCTGAATGTTTGTTTACATCCAGCTGAAACATTTGACCAGTTATTCACGCAGATTTGATCCTGAGAAATGTCACCAAATACATGTTGGTACCTTTTGAAATATAAAAACCACCTCTTTGATCCGAATCCAAAATCCGAAAYCGCACGTATAACGRTCACAAAGTATATTCAAAATGGCCACACGACATCCGAGTCACTCCATTATAAATGCCCTTAAGGATAGATTTTTAATACCTAAAAATATTCGTGAGTCAACTATTTTTCTTACGTAATTCAAAAGTATGTATAACATAAAAAACTTTTATCATTCATATACTTAAGACAAAACCATTTTTTGGTATCAAGCCAGAATATTGGTATATTTTCTAATGTGGCCATACTTATCACATTAACTATTGACAATTAATGAGAGTAAATTCAGCCTTAAAGGGCACTAACCCACAATGTTTTGTCATGATCGGCAGCCATTGAACAACCACCTATGAGGGATTATTATGAAAGCAATCAAAACACAGTTYGGCAGCGGCGACATCCATCCAGCTCTTRCAAAACACATCGACAAGTCGTCCAAATAATGGATACCGCCGAGTGGTTACTTCAGCCACAACTGGACAGGCCCGGGGGAGTGGCAACATTCTTCCAGGCCTGGCCTGGTTTGATCCCGCCAATGCGTGCTGACAAATCAGCGTTGGGGACTCTTCCCACAGTGGTGCACCARTAYTGCGAAGCCGTGCGGATAGCATCTTCCTATGGCTGGTATGCATTTGCTCCACGAGAAATACGCCTCAAATGGAATGGCGCAGATGTACATTATCTTGGTGATGATCATGGTTGGCATCACCTCGATAAAATTCTTTTAGCTGAAAATTTTCTCGAACACTGGAACGCGATTGCACCGGAAGATCTGCAGGGACATGCACCGCCGTTTTTGTCCCATATCATGGTTCCCGGCATTATCCAGGTCTGGACAGGGTTTTTTGTCAAAACTGCACCAGACTGGTCTTTGCATATTCGTCCTCCCGCCAACATTCCTCAAAGTCCGCGCTACACTTGTTTTGAAGGCATAATTGAAACAGATCGTTTCAAACCATGCCCCGTTTTTATCAATATAAAACTTAATGCCACGGATGGCGAAATCGTCATTCCTGCCGACAAGCCCCTGTTCCAAATCCAGCCGGTTCATCGCTCGGCCTATGCCAACGACCTGCTAAACGGCTTCCAGGTCGAAACTGTTGAACCTGGCGAACAGGGAAACGGAATGAGTGTCGAAGACTGGGACGGATACAGAAAAACCGTCCGCATAACCGGTGTAACCGACAAAAGACATACAGGAACATACGGCGCAGACACACGTCGCCGGTCCAAACGGGAAATACATCATGCAGAAGGGTAACCCGCCTCGGCAGATCAACATCAAAGCGCTGGTTGGTCGGTTGAATTTCAGATGGGCCAGTTGGTAAACGGAGTATTTGGGATATGATCCAAACTGGACATCATAATTCTTCAGCCGGTGAAATATTGACAGCGGTACGAAATGAAAGACTGGCTCTATCCGGTTCAATTTTACTGTCCATCACTGCGACATTACCTCTTCATCTAACACCGCTGATTATTATTACAATCCTCGCAGATGGTTTGGCTGGAGTGGAACGAGCCGCACTTGTGATATCAGCCTTGCTTGCCGGACAATTGGGCAGTTCATTTTTTCTACCTTTCTTTGGTATTAACGCCATTAGCCGGACCCAGGCTTTATCAGCCAGTGTTGTTTTGTTGGTCTCGATGACTGTCACAAGCCTTGGCACTCTTTATCTAATGCCAGGTTGGTTTTTAGTCGGCGTAAGCTGTGGTGTTTTACGGTATCTTGGAACACTCAACGCAATCCATTATTCAAGGACCACGTTTGCGTTTTCCATACGTTTGGGATTGGTTCTGCTTGTCGCAGGGTGCTTTACAGCAATCCTCGCCAGTTCAGGAGCCGATTATACATATGACACACTGATTTGCATTCTCGTTTTCGGGTTTGCAATAATCCTTGGTATTGGTCATTTTTTCTACAAACCTTTGGCAAACTCAATCCAGCCGGAAGATGCCAACCCCACTTTTGCCACGAATGCAACTAACGGAAAAATAGCAAAAACTTTCCCACAATCCACTGCGGTTTTCGCCCTGATTGTACTATTTTTCCTGTTTGTCGGCCAAACCGGGTTCATTACTTTTGCATTACAGGACGCAATCAATCGGGGATTTGATCGCCAGGAGGTCCTGTATGCCATGATTGGTATGAAAATATGCGCGGGAATTTTCCTGATAATGGTGGCCCGCTTTGGTGGGTCCAATCAGTCCGCGCTGTATTTTGCACCAATGGGCATTATTCTCGTAATCGGCTTGGCTGTTACGTCCCGATCAACCGAACTTATAATGCTCTTTATTGGCTTGCTGGCATTTGAAATTGCATTCAACGACATGTCTGCCAAATTTCAGGGACGTATTGTTTTCATTGGTTATGTGGCATCGGGACGCTGGCTGAACGCGGTTATAATGATCGGCGCAGTGTGCGGCCCTCTTGTACACGGGTTTGCGATCGCTTCGGGAGCCGGCAGCACATTTATTATATTTGCCGCYGGAGCTGCCATGTTRCCATTGTGTTTTGTGACATCCAGCTGGATWAAATCACATTTATACGARCCYYGRAATTCATTGCACCACTGACAAGGCGGGTGGTTATCTGGCCTGTGATGGTGAACATCCATCAGGATTACAGGTATCACCTATAGGCCGGGCCATAATYTCCGRRYCGRRATTSCGGGTTWCTCCSRARCCTTGYTCWGTCAACATRGTGCCAATATCWGCACCGATYMTRAGRCTCGATGTTTCACCAAAATATTGTGCCCTTTTGTATCCCCGGGGATCGATCAGCACCAGACTGGGCGTTCCCTGCAACCCATAGGCCTGCATTGTTTGCGGTACRGAACCTTTACCGGGCATATCGATGCCTACGGGAAACCCGATACGATATTCATGCAAGAAAGCTTTAAGAGCAGTTGGCCCCATCGCATCATGATGTTCAAAGACTGTGTGCAGCCCGATCACCATGACTTTGTCTTTGGAGAATGTTCGCGCAATTTCCTGCGCCTGTGGCACGCCATGGGAAACACAGCCAGGGCACAACATCTGAAATGCTTCGATAACCACCACGCGCCCGCGCAATCCGGCAAGATTTATCGACTGCTTTGTATTCAACCATTTGCTGACTGAAAGCTCGGGTGCATGGTGGTTTGTCATCTTGATTATTTCCAGTGATTGTTAGCCGAAGCAATGGTTTGAAAATGTGTCGCAACAACACCTGATGCAGCAATCAACGCATCAAAACTTGTTGCATATTCCTTACGCAATCTTTCACGGATTTCCGCATCGGGCTGCGTCATTTTTACTGCCACACGCGACATTTTGACCGCAAGATCATAGCCTTCCTGCGGGGTTTCGGTCATTAATGTGTTTAACCAGACATCGCTCATTTTGATTTCCTTTTGTAAATCAGGGCGGCCGTATCATGGATACGACCACGCCGTCATTACAATATTAATTGATCTTGCCAGGCAGGCTGAGATCGCCGGAAGCAACATCAAATATGTCTGTGACACAAAGTAATGGTGCATGCAGATCGGCATTCACCCGCATGGCAGCTGTCACGCCATCAAAAGAGACCCCAGGCCCGATATCCGCATCACCAAAATTGACAGAAATTGAAATTTCAGGTCCGTCAAAGACCGGTTTGAAATCGGGGCTATCAATATAGATCGGCAGACCTGGCCATGTTTTTGGTAATGCGGGTTTGGCACCTTCCGGGATATTGCGCACACCAAGCGCGCCTTCACCACAACCTTCTGTCGCGGTCAAAACGACCCAGTGGCTGTGCCAGTCTGCGCCATCATTGGTTTTATCACCATCGCCATTCTCATCATAAAGCGGTGTGTCATCAAAATCAGGATGACTGGTTGCAGCAAGAGCCAATATGCCTGATTTGCCTTCAAAGCCTACAGTCGCCGGGTCAAGGGATGTCGGCCATACATAAGTGAAGACAGGCGCTCCGGCGAGCGACCCGACAGTATCCGGTTTCACTGATCCGGCTTCCCCGGCAGTGGTCATATGGAACACGATGCTGTTCCCGTCCCGGTGGGCATGGGCAGCGAGAATATCAAATGCAGCGACTTTGGATGAGGAATTTTCCGACAGCACAGCACCGGTTTGGTTGATAGCATGGCCGTGATCTCCAGCCTGTACTGGCAATATCATGGCAAAGGCACTGCTGATCATCAGGGCTGACAATGTAAGGTTAGTAATTTTCTTCATAATTCTCTCCGGTTTAATCGGTCCCGGCGTTGGGATAAAACAGATATAGTAGCGAGTCGCTATTATTGCAATTATTATTTCGACTCGCTATCATAATAATATGAAACATAATGATTCCAGCCAGATTAGAGACTTGCTCGAGCGCCTCTCCCGCCTGCACGCGTCCGAAGACTGGAGCGGTGACATCAATCCCAGCCAGCGTGCGGCGCTTGCCTATCTCGCAAGGGCCAACAGATTTTCCCGGGCCCCTTCGCAAGTAGCCCAATATCTGGGAGCAACACGCGGCACTGTCTCTCAAACTTTAAAGGCGCTGGCCCGTAAAGAACTAATCGAGGAGGTGCGATCGCAGTCTGACAAACGCAGCATTTCCTATGATGTTACCAAAGCAGGGTTCGCAACACTTGATTTCAGCACCGCGATTGACGCGGCCCTTGCCGATATGAATATCGGGGACCGTCAGCAGCTCACAAAATCACTCGGAAGTCTGCTAACCGGATTGCTACAAAAACGGGGGGATCGAAGCTTCGGTATTTGCAGCACATGTCGCCACAATATCAAGTCAGATACAGGCACATGGTGTGGTTTGCTGGAACTATCACTCACCCCTGTAGATACAAAACAAATATGCCATGAGCACAACGGTGGTTAAAATTGCCAGCTAGTAGCCTTGAGAGAATGTCTCGCTATACCACGCCAGAACCCGTGTGAGACCCATGACCGCAGCAATACCACCCAGCACATAAATGCGCCATCGACCTTTTTTGGGTTTTGGTTTGGTAGTGTCTGTCATTTGCTTCCTCCCGAACGCACTATCAAGAAGTAGGAAGCATGCAGCGGGAAACAAGTCTTGATCTCGAAAAATTCACTCGTGCCCCGGACCCATAATGCTCCCACAGACACAGCGGCGTCAGTTGATACCTCGTCCCGTTTTTCCACATGATACCAAAAAATCGCAAGAACGATCAAACTCCGGCGGTTAGACTGGGCTTTCAGCAAATGGTTTCAGGGCGGAACAGACATGTTTATCAAGGAATTCAAACCATTTGACGGCGTGCATTGTGAAACCACCGCCACCGGATGCCTCACACAGCAACTGGGTCTCGATCTTTCAGAACCAATGCTGTTTGGTCTTGGAGAAGGACTTGGGTTTATCTTCTGGAATATGAAGATAATGGATTTTCCTTTCATTGGTGGTCGGACCAAACCCATGTCGATCACCACCGTTCTGGCCAATAATCTTGGGCTGGAGCTGGAAGTGAAGGAAACGGCCTCCCGCAAAAAAGCCTGGGAGAATGTGAAAACCGAAATCGATCTGGGTCATGCAGTTGGATTGCAACTCGATTGTTTCCATCTGGAATATTTCGGCGACCCTATCCATTTCGCCGGGCACTTTGCAGCGATCCATGGTTATGATGATGACACGGCCTATTTGGTCGATACGCAACCCAAACACGGTGCGACACAAACTTCGCTTCAAAGCCTTGCCGACGCCCGGGCGGAGAAAGGTCCGATGGCAGCAAAAAGTCTCAGCTATACGTTGAAACAAACCGGCCCTGCCCCGGATTTGGCAACAATACTTCCCGGTGCCATCGCCCGCAATGCACGTGGTTTTCTTAATCCCCCTATCAAAAACTTCGGTTATGCGGGCATTGCAAAGACAGCGGTTGAAATCAAAAAATGGTTCAAAAACAGCAGTAATGCCGATTATGAATTTACCACCACCGCAATGATCATGGAAAAGGCAGGAACCGGCGGCGGTATTTTTCGCTATATCTATGCTGATTTTCTCAATGAGGCCCACGACATCACCGGATTGGCTCCGTTGAAGGAGGCAGGCACAGCCTATGCATCCATTGCCAAAGACTGGACGCAAGTCGCAAACCTGTTTGAGACTGCAGGGAAATCCGGTGATCCAGAATACATCGATGAGGCGTCGGAAATACTGAAAGACCTGTCCAAACGCGAACAAGCCGCAATGAACTTGCTTAAAGTTTTGGATGTTTGATTATTGCAATAATTAAAGGCGTGTAAAATCATCCCTCGACACGCATTAAACACTGGAGACCACTCATGGGACGCATTGTCATTGCCTGCTACAAACCCAAACCCGGCAAAGAGGCGGAATTGAAGCGGCTCATTCGCACCCATTTACCGAGACTGGCCGCCGAAAATCTGGTGACCGACAGGCCTTCTATAATGATGGAAGCATCCGACGGCACCATACTGGAAGTCTTTGAATGGAAATCAACCGAAGCAATGGCCAGTGCCCACGGAATTCCAGCTGTGCTTCAAATGTGGAAAGAATATGAGGCGGTGTGTACCTATATCCCCGTCGCTGATCTTGCTGAAGCCAGTAATATGTTTGCAGATTTCTCGCCATTTGAATAATCTTGTGTTTTAGACGACACGTTGCAGTGCCCGGCCCAAGGCCTCCAGTGCCTTTTCAAGTTCAGGCATGGTCAGCAGACCAAAGCCAATGCGAAAGACCCGCGCCTCATCACCAAACCAGCTACCATTTGCAAGACGAACATCCTCGCTGACCATCGCAGCTTCAAACACCTTCACCGCTGCATCATCAAACATCCCCGGCTTCAAACGCAAACAACACAGCGCCCCCGCGTCGGGTTTGACCCAGTCCACCAGATTGGAATGCCTCGACATAAACGCTTCGATTTGTGCCAGACCTTCCGCAAGATGACCGGCGCGATCCTGCATGCATGATTTGTCTTGCGTTAGCACTTTAATTGCCATCGCTTCATCAAGCCCCGAACAGGCAATGATCGTATTGAATTTGCCGAGCACCAGTTGTTGGCGTAATTCAGCATTTTTACTGATCGCCCAGCCAATACGCAGCGCCGGAGCGCCATGACATTTGGATAGCGAAGCGCAAACCACAACCCGGTCCGATAGGGAAACAGCGCTCTTTGCAGCAACTTCCGATCCATAGGCGGCAAGACGATAGGTTTCATCAACAATCAAAAATGCATCGGGGCAAATCTCCTTCATATCAGCGAGAACACCTTCCAGCACGACTTGCAGCACCGAGACGCCGGACGGGTTTTGCGGTGATGCCAGACACACCAGCCTGGTCGCAGGAGAAAGCAAAGCCTTCAGCGCTTGCCGGTCTGTTCGATAGGAGGTTTCAAACGATACCGGCAGCTCCCTGATAATCGCGCCCACGGCGGTGAAACAGGCTTTGGCATTGGGAAACAGCGCCGATGTTGTCACAACTTCAGATTTCGCATCGCATGTTTGAAACGCCAAAAGAAACAATGCATGCATACACCCGGCTGTCACCACCACATCATCCGCGCCAACATTATGCATGGTAGCGATGATCTCGCGCAGCTCTGCATTGCCCGGCGCTGTGCCATAGCCAAGCCTGATGTCTTCAATGCCCTCGCCAACCAGATCATGTAGTTGCATATCCGGCCCAACGCTTTCAGCAAGGTCATACCGGGGCGAGGAAGCGGTAAGAGATAGAATATCGTTGGCGGGAAACCTGCCCAATTTCTGTGGCATGACGAAGCCTTTCAGGAAGCTGTATGCTATTGATGTTGATCAAGCGCTGTTGAAGCCAACTTGCAATGAAATCAGCTACCGGTACAGATACAATAAATTGAAATTATACCCGGTACAGGATGATATTTCTGTATCTGAACCATGAAGCGTGAAACATGGCCCAACAACAATCAGCACATCCTGAACGTCGCCAGCACATTTATGAGCAGGTGGCCGGGTTCATAACCGATCAAATCGACAGCGGTGTTCTACGACCAGCCATGCGCGCACCCTCGCTCCGGTCGATTGCGACCCAACATAAAATTGCCATGTCGACCGCCTTGCAGGCTTATCAATTGCTCGAAGATCGCGGTGTATTGGAGGCACGGCCGCGTTCGGGATATTACGTCACATCCCTTAGCCGGATCTCCCTGCCAGTTCCGCATAAATCACAACCTCCAAAACAGGCAAAAGATGTGACGCTCGGCGCCCGGGCTCTCCAAATCCTCAAACATGCATCCGATATGCATTATGCGCCGCTGGGTTGTGCTATTCCCGCGCCACAATTGCTCGCCGCCGGACCGCTTGATCGCCATCTCTCCCGCACAGCCCGGGTTCACGGTGCAGAGCTGAATATTTATACCGAAGTTCGTGGCATGCAAAACCTTCGCGATGAACTGGCACGCCGCGCGATGTTTCAGGGGCAGATCATTTCGCCAGATGATATATTGATTACATCCGGCTGCACCGAGGCTTTGGCGCTGGCATTAAAGGCGGTGACAAAACCCGGCGATGTGGTGGCGATTGAATCGCCGACCTATTTTGGCCTGTTGCAGATTCTGCAATCGCAAGGATTGAAGGTTCTCGAACTACCGACCGATGCTTCAACCGGCATTGATATCAAAGCGTTACAAACAGCACTGAAATCCGGCACCATCAACGCCTGCCTGTTCACATCCAGCTTTAACAATCCGCTGGGCTGCGCCATGGATGACAATAAAAAATTGCAAATTCTTGATCTTTTGGAAAAGCATCAGGTACCGCTGATTGAAGACGATATCTATGGTGATCTGTACTTTGGCAGTCAACGCCCCAAACCATTTTTAGCCTTGCGGCCAGACGCCGATGTGATCCTTTGCAGCTCATTTTCAAAGACCATCGCACCGGGCTATCGTATCGGCTGGCTCACCAGCAAACACCGAATGCCCAAAATACTTGAAGCCAAATTTGCCATTTCATTATGCGGGCCACCATTATTGCAGGTGGCAATGGCTGAATATCTCAAAACCGGCGGCTATGATGCCCATTTGCGGCGGATGCGGCGAGCTTTTGCGCAGAATATTGACGCCACACGCCGGGCAATCGACAAATATTTTCCGAAAAGTACACGTCTTTCCTGCCCTGCTGGCGGATTTGTGCTCTGGCTGGAGCTACCAACAGGGTGCGATGCAACGCTGCTTTATGAGCAGGCAAAACACCGCATGATATGCATTTCACCAGGCAATGTGTTCACGACTTCAGACCGCTATCAAAACTGTATTCGGATCAGTTGTGGCCATAGCTGGGATGACAGGCTTGATCGAGCTGTGAAGACTCTGGGTGATTTGGTTAAACAGATGGTTTAACAGGCTTTGTTGATAGCCAGGCAAGTTGGCGTGGCAACTGGATGCCGGCTCGTAGACCGGCATGACAACGGAGGAGGGCGGCTGGCCTCATGGGTTTGGTAACTCCCGGATGTCACACTTGGCGAAGACCTGGGTGAGAACTGGTCGTGAAACGATCAATCGCATGTGATTGAAGGGACGAACGCACACGAGAGTAAGTAACCTGGTTACGTCGAGTGGGCAGGAATACCAGCAGCACGCGTTAGCGTGCCGCTAAAAGCCACTTCTTAAAAAGGCATACTCAACCGAGCTGTGCCGCCATAACCGGAAATCTGGTCACTGCCGATACCCGACATATTACCCTGCATCGAAAGCGAGATTCCAGTTGCCGTGGTAGCTTCAAAACCCGCCTTAATACGGGCCGAGATGACATCACTGAGATCTGGCAGGCCGGAATTGGCGTCACTGCCCTGGTTGGAGAAGTCATATTCACCATTCAACGCCAGCCATGGGCGGAAAGATCCACCGGTTTCGTATGTATGCATATAGCCAATTTTTGGTCCCAGAGATATTCGGCCACCTCTGATGATCAGGCTTGATTGTTTCACACCGGCGCTATCAATGTGACTGTCCTGGTTCTCCTGGGCATAAACAAAACGAATGCCGGGGCTGACAAAAAACGCATCGTAATTCCAGGTGCCTGTCAGCTGCGCGGCAAGTGTCGCCCGGTGAGCGTTGAAGTTGCCATCCGTCGTGCCGGAAACACTGGCATAGTCGGAATATGTGTATGTCGCCATCGCATCAAATTGTAAATGCTCCGACAGTTTCATGCCGATATATGGGCCGATGCTGTAGCCATCACCCTTGAATGAGCCATCGGT
>JAESRR010000032.1 GCA_016764535.1 Cohaesibacteraceae bacterium
AAAACGATTTCGAATTTACTTTCCGGATCCTTGATCATTTCACAGGCCTCGCGCGCACTGGAAACTTTAGAAACATTACTTAAACCGATCTTGCCCAGGGTCACAGATATGATGTTCATCATAAACTCGTCGTCATCTACGACGAGGACCGCTTTGCCAGGATTATCAATCATTGTCGCCATAAGCTCCCTTACGCTGAATTCATAATAGCTGTGAGTTATTCAAAGTGTATTAATGTAGTCCTCGACAGCGCAAAACATCATGTCGATATTTTTCACCAGTCTGTCAATTTCTTCCCAGTCTTCCAGTTTTCCCGCAGTTTCCATAGCTTCAAAGTGATCTGCGAGTGCAATTGCTCCGATGCTGCGCGTCGAAGATTTGATTTTGTGAGCATGGTCTTTCACTGCGGCTGGCAGTTTTTCACCATAAGCATCATGAATGTCCTTGATAATCTGCCGTGCCGGATCGAGATATCCCTTTAATAATTCCACCTGGATCTCATCGTCATCGCCAACATATTGAGCAAGAACGGAACGATCTACAGGCCCGGGAACATCAGCACCAACATCTTCAACACCCAGAGCCAGAATGTAGTCGATAACCGGATCAAAAACGTTGTCGAGGCCAGCCATCAGTATATTGATTTCATCCCAGTCTTCAGCCTTGCCTGCCTCTTCCAGAGCGTCAAAGTGATCTCCAAGAACGATCGCTCCAACGCTTCGCGTCGAGGATTTTATTTTGTGCGCATGGTCTTTAACGTCAGCTGCCAGATTATTTTCACTGGCCAGTTTGATGTCTTTTACAATTTCCTTTGCCGGATCTACATATCCTTTGAGGAGTTCAACCTGAATATCATCATCATCCCCGACATACTGCGCCAGGACCGAGCGATCTACAGGTGAATTATGACTATCCGGACCCGGGTTATCGTTGACAGATTCTGGATGTTTTTCGCGCGTAATATCAAGATCAGCGCGTTCGATAGTCCGCGTAATCCACGTCTTCATCAGTTTTGCCAGAGCTTGCAGTTCAACCGGTTTGGACAAATAATCATCCATACCGGCTTCGATGCAATTGTCATCTTCACCCTGCAATGCATTGGCCGTAACGGCGACAATTGGAAGTCTTGGCTTGTTGTATTTTTCTTCATCTGCCCGAATGGCAGCAGTCAGTTCATATCCGTCAATTATCGGCATATGACAATCAGTAAGCAACAATGCAAAATTGTGTTCTTTCATCACATCAAGGGCATGTTGCCCATCATCGGTGATAATTACTGCATACCCAAGAAGATGTAGCTGACGACGTATGACTTCCTGATTGGTCAAATTGTCTTCGGCCACCAGAACCAGCTCGTTATTGTTTTCTGCTTCTTCAATTGTTGGCACAGTGGACGCCACAGTGACTTCCAGAGCTTCCCTGATCACGATTTCCGGACTTGCACGCCCGGCTGCTACTGCTATTCCAGACAGAAACGACGAACGTTTCAGCGGCAGGCAATCAACCGACACGACATCCGATAGTTGCCCGGTCGGCGTTGCAGAACGATCTGCATCCAGAACCACAAATCGAATGTTGTTTTCACCAGCCAGCATGCGTAAGCGCGTAATTGCGGAGTCCCGTGTTGCGGAAGAACGCGAATGACCAAGCAATACAACATCCGGCAGGTTTTTGTTTTTCAAACATTTTGAAAAAATGTCTTCAGCATTTTCATAACTATCAGCAGTCTGTATGTCAGCACCATGATGTTCAAGATAGATCCGCGTATAATCACGGGTTTTGGCATCATCAATAACTCCCAGGACTGTCAGACCATCCAGACTGGATTTCTCTTTGATTTTGTTTTCTTCGTCGAATTCAATGAGCGGCATGCGGAGACTAAATACCGATCCATGGTTTAGTTCACTGGTTACGGTAATTTCACCGTCCATCAATTCGGATAATGTTTTACAAATTGACAGGCCCAGACCCGTTCCACCAAATTTGCGGGTCGTTGCAGCCTCTGCTTGATAAAACGGTTTGAACAAGCCTTCGACCACTTCTTTAGCCATACCGATGCCGTTGTCCGCGATTGCCACAGTTAGTTCTGATTTGCCGGTGGTTTCATCTGTGTCAATTTTTGCGGCAATTGTTATTTCGCCCTGTAATTTATCGGTGGTGGTTGTAAACTTGGTCGCATTGCCCATCAAATTGAACAGGATTTGTCTCAAACGAACTGGATCACTGACGATGGCATCAGGAATATCCGGATCGATAAATAGATGCAGATGCAGTTGTTTTTTGCTGACGATCGGCAGCAGGGTCTCGGTAACACCTTCCAGAATATCCCGAACCGAAACTTTAACTTCTTCTATTTCCAGTTTGCCCGCCTCGATTTTTGAGAAATCGAGAATATCATTGATGATGTTGAGCAGTGAGAATGCAGATTCGCGAACTGTTGCAACCAGGCTTTGTTGATCATGTTCCAGTTTTGTCGTGCGCAACAGATCAATCATCCCGATAACGCCATTCATCGGCGTACGAATTTCATGGCTCATTGTAGCGAGGAACATGGATTTTGCGCTATTTGCTGCATCCGCTTCGTCTTTGGCAGATTCCAGTGCCAGTTGCGATTTTTTACGCTCAAACACCAACCCAAGCTGGGCGCCGATCTGGGATAGTGTTGCTATCAGAGAATCATCAACCTTGTGAATATTCTGGTCAAAAAATTCAAGTACAGCTACAGCATGTCCGTCTGAAAGCACTGGAAATGCCACGGCGCTTTCAATCGACGTTCCCTTGCATCCTTCTGCACGCATAAAATTTTTGTCATTTGACAAATCATCAACCAGCACGGATTTACCGGTGTCCAGCACTCTTCCCGGCAACCCTGTGCCAAGTCCAAACTCGGTTTCATTCGTGAGATTAATAAAGTCATTGTATTCTTCAGTTTCGTCAACACTCCAGATCCCGGTAGGTATCAGCAAATCGGTGTTGGTCTCGGATACCAGGTAACAATGTCCCAATGCCCAACCGGAGTGTCCGCGAATTGTATCAAGAACCGATTTCAATGCTTCATTGAAGTCCAGTGACCGGTTGGCGGCGGCGGCTGTCTCGCTCAACAAGCTCACAATCCGGCTTTTGATATGAAGTTCTTCTTCTGCTTCCTTGCGATTTGAAATGTCATAATTCCAGATCACCACAGAATTCTGCCCGCCAAATGACATGGGGCGCCAATCTGCCAGACACCACCACATTGTACCATCCGGGCGGCAGCGCAGGTTTTCACGCTCTATAAGTGAACCGTCTTGCTCAAAATCACTCCAATATTGCTCAATCTGGTGTTTGTTCACATAACTTGCAACAACCTGCTCTGTATGGGTTTCATGGTCCTGATCGAAACCAAACATCTCGATATAACGCTCATTCGCATAGAGGCGTTGCCTATCCTTGCGCGCAATAATGGAGATTCCGAAAGGACTGGTTGCCAGAATTTCAAGTAATCTGGCTTCACTATCGCGCAAGGCATTGTCGGCCAAAACCTGCTGCGTGACGTTACTGGTTGCACCACGATAACCCAGAAACTCGCCATTCTCGTCAAATACCGGATTACCATTTACAGTGTAATGGATTTCTTCCCCGTCTGCTGTGTGCATGGAAACTTTCAGATTGCGGAATGGCTGTCTGTTTTCAAGTACCTTGCGATGTTCATCCCAAAATTCGGCATTGTCGCTCAACTCATCTTCGCTCAAATCGTCAAACCGGGTTTTGCCAATTATATCAGCTTTGGTTTTTCCGGTTGCACGCAGGAAATTATCAGAAATATAGGTATATCGTAATTTTGCATCCATCTCCCAGATGACATCGGTTGCAATTTCGGCAATTTGCCGAAACCGCTGCTCGCTTTCTCGCATGGCTGTTTCAGCAGTCTTGCGTTCCGATATCTCCTGTTCAAGATGAAGGGTCCGGTCCGTGACCATTTCCTCCAGCCTGTCTTTATATTCAACAAGCGAATCGTAGGTAAGTCGCAGATCCGTGTGCATTTCATGAATGGCGCGGGCGATGTCATCAAATTCATTTATCGGTGCATCATCCTTGCCGCCCTTGCCCAGTCTTAGTGGTCTCTGCAAACTATCTGCATCAAGGGTCCTTGCGTAATCTGCAAGAGATATCAAATGTCGCGTGACAAGTCTTTGAAGGATGATGAATAGAAACCCGGCCACCATAAAGATGAGTAGCCCAACACTAAAAAATATTTCAGCGCCTTTTTCCAAAACCCTCGAATAAACACCGTCAAGGCTGGCAACTACCAGGAGCGTACCGGCATGCATTTGCCTGCCAACCGATGTATGCATCAACGGGAATTCGGCAGAAACGACATTGTCCGAAACCTGTTTCCCTGCGCTCCAGGCATATTCACCATCAGTGGCGATGGCCAAATACTCAATATCCTGCAATTTTAGCAGGCCGTCGAGTTGAACCTGAATGAGTTTTTCATCATAAATCCAGATGCTTGATGCCAGGCTTTCCAGCTGAGTGCTACGGATTTGTTCGATACGGGCGTGGATTGAATTAACGTCTGTCTGGTAATCGCGATAAAGCTGGAATGACACTGTAGACACTGTCAAAAACACACTGAAGAGCACCGTCACCAGAATTAACTGACGTGCAACGCTACTCTTGCTCCGCTTTAAAATGGCACCAGCAGCCACTTTTCACTCCCAAATCCATCGCCCGTCCCGGCGTCAATTCAATTTAGTCTCGATAAAACCGTAACAGGGATCTGGAAATATTCGGTTAGCGGAACGACCAACTACATTGTTGGTAAAACAGATATTAAGATGCCGCTTACACCGGTATTTGTAATTAATTGAAGCTGGCGCACTTGCCGTTCCGTTATTAATGCGCAATTTTATAGGCAAGGGGCGCTGCACAGCGCATATTTGGCGCAATGCCACAGGAACCAAAACCTATGTTTACGATTTTATTTGGCCGCATCAGAGCAATTTTTGCCTTCATAGGGCGTTTTGCCGGGCTTTGGTTGCTTGCTGGAGCGCTGGTAACACTTGTTCTTGACGGGACCCGTTCCATTGCTGCATCCAGTATCGTATTAACGCCACTTGGAGAAACCTGGTTCAAATTGCACACCGCAAGTTTGCACATTTCACAGGCTTTTGTGCAACGTTATCTACTTCCGGAAATCTGGGATCCAGGCATCCAGACACTTTTATTGCTCCCGTCATGGGTCGTTCTGGGAGTTTTGGGACTTGTGTTTCTTATCGTCTGCCGGAAACGCCCTCATCGTGTCAGACCAGCTTAGGCGAGATCACCAATCCGGCAATTTCAATCTATTTCCATAAAGAAAAAGCGATGTCACTCTGGACCATGTTAACAAATAAAACATCCATTCCGGCAAAAGCCGATGCTTTACCCGGCCGTAAAACACCCGTTGATCCAGGCACAAAACATTTTTTGTCCGGCGAAAATCTAAAGCCGCCCTTCGCGTCTGGATTGGAAATTATCTACATTGCCATGGGGTGTTTTTGGGGTGCTGAACGAAAGTTCCATGATACGCCCGGTGTCTTTGTTACAGCTGTTGGTTACATGTCCGGTACGACAGAAAACCCGACTTATCAGGAAGTTTGCACTGGTGGAACCGGGCACACGGAAGCCGTGATGGTGGTTTTTGACCCGGATAAAATTTCTCTGATCGATTTGTTGACTGTGTTTTGGGAGAACCATGATCCCACTCAGGGCATGCGCCAGGGAAATGACGTCGGTACACAGTATCGTTCAGGTATTTATACGACTTCACAGAAACAGCTTGATACTGCAACAAAATCAAAGGTAGCTTACCAGAAAGCACTCTCTGACAGAGGCCTGGGCCTGGTTACAACCGAGATTAATCTGGCGGATGAATTCTATTACGCCGAAGAATATCACCAGCAATATCTGGCTAAAAACCCTGAGGGATATTGCGGCATTGGTGGCACCGGTGTTTCCTGTCCCATCGGTTTATCGGTCTAGCCGATTTAATATACAAAGACTGCTGCTTAAATACAAAAGGCCGCTGCCTCCATGGCAACGGCCTTTTGTTCGTTGAAGATTATGCTTTTCCTACTTGGAAATAGCCGCTCCGATAATTCCACCGATCACTGCCCCGGCAATAAATGCACCAGCAGCATTGTTGTTGTTATTGTTATTGTTGCTGGAATGGCTGTTGCGGGTAGTTGTCCGACGTTTTTTTGTCCATGTCTTTTTGGGAGCCGTGTGAACAACCACCCGGGCTGCTCTACGTCTTTCAAGCCATGGGCCGTACGCTGCTCCCGAGTGAACTATGAGTTTGTTGTATTGACCACGATCCATGTAACCGGTTTCAGCATGACCAACAGTTAGCTGCCAGGAAGATATTGCGCGACGACTATTACGACCCAAACTTCCATCCACACCTCTTGTGCTATGCCCAATTGATGTCAATCGACCCTGAATTGCCTTGAATTCCGACCGGGAGAAACCAGCGTCCAGTTCTCCAACCCGTGGATCTGCACGGATTACCTGAGGCTGGGAAGCAGCGACCGAAGCAATTGCAGTTGGGCCAACTGCCACCACGCCAATTGCCCTCTGGGAACTTTTTGCAGTGTTCCCAATCGGGGTTTGTTGTTGTGTATTGAGGGCCGCAACTACAATACCATCCTGTTTGGCAGCGGCTTTACGCAATCTGAGAATTTTGAGTCTGGCAATTGCAACGTGATGTCCAAGTGGATACTCATTCAAATACAAATCAAAATCTTCCGGATCTGTACTGTCAATCACAGCCGCCCAAAGTTCTTTCTCGCTGGCGCTTTCCACTCTGGGTGCCTGGATCTGCGCGGGTGTTGCCGTTCCATTTTTGGCAACGGCTGCTGATCCGTTCAAATAATATTCACCCAGAATAGAAGTACTGGTCCATGGTACCTGTTTTTTGCCTGTTGATTTGTGCACGTCTTCACGAACCCGCGAAATCATACTTTGAATTTCAAGATTGGGTGTTTCCATGTGCTTCAGCAAAGCTGTCGTAAACGGACTGTGACGCCCCGTACCATCCTGGGCAACCTGCCCGGGCGCTGTTGCATAAACTATCATGGATCCTTCGGTGGCTTTCAAATCAGCAAGACCCTGATCCATACTTAAACCACGTGTTCCACCTTTAAAATTTGCCGGTAGTGGATTATTACGGCAGGCATCAAGCAAGGCTATCTTCAGCGGAACGTCATCCATCGTACTCAGGATATCGTTCATGCTGATGACTTTGCGACGCAGGTCCTGTCTTTTTGAAATTGTTCCATGTATCGGGATCAGATAATTTTCACCGTTCACCTGGACGCCATGCCCCGCGTAAAACAGTGTTGCTACATCTGCTCCAACAAGTTTGTCCTGAAATTTCTCTATGACATCATCCATGCCATCAATATCAAGATTAATACCTACAATGACTTCAAATCCAAGACGTCTCAGACTGGCAGCCATGGCTTTGGCATCATTGCCTGGATTGGCAAGAGCGGGAACTTTTGTGTAGGTGCTGTTGCCAATTACAAGCGCGATGCGTTTGTCAGCAAAGGCAAATGCACAGGTTGCGAGCATCGTGGCACCGGCCAGGATACCGACTGCAATTTTTTTAGTGATATTCATTGTTGCCTCCCGGCCTGAATTATCTGGATTGAACACATCCCGGGGAAAAGTGTATCGGCTGCCGGGTGTCAATCATGAAAGTCGTTGATCTGCATTCAGACTAGGCCAGCAATTCTGAACACTGCCTGAACGCAATTATTGTGGCGAGTATACCCGTCTTACAAACTGATGCAATCCTGTGGCGAATTGATGGTTACCCGACCTGTTCCAACCCCTCTTCTAAAGAACCGGCCTGGGCGATGGCATGATTGTGATCAATGGCGTGCCATAGATCGCAGAATCGTCCGCCTTCAGAACCTGACGACATTGTTGCGGCAAGCTGGATAATACGACAGGCTTCCGCTTTTTTTTGGGTTTCCCCGAAGGTTTTTTTGGTTTCCAGGGCTCTTCCGACAGCCACCACGACAATTCCTTGCCGCAGCCGTCTCCGGCAGGGGGCGCATTCTGGTTTTTACAATTGGTCGATCCTGGAGGGCAAGCCAATCGCACGTGAAAGTGATAATGGTGACCGTACCATGGTCTGATTTTTCGCATCCATGGACGCGATTGCCCTTTACTCACATCACAAATTGCCTTTTTTATACCCGGATGTACAAAAATTCGTGCAACCTCGGGATAATTTGCTGCGCGCGCGATCAATTGCATATGCCTAAATGACAGCTTTTTTAAATCAGCAACCCGCGTACCGTTTTGCAACATGGAGATCGCGGAGGTTTCGGAACGCTCTTTAAAAGTCATCCGATGCGCAGGCATCGGTGAAAGCCAGATATCCGCATCAAGACCAATTTGATGACTGGCATGCCCCGTCAACATTGGACCACCGCGCGGTTGCGCCATATCTCCGATCAACAATCCTGGCCATTCACCTGCATTCTTTGCCGTTTGGGCCAGCTTTTTCAAATAGTTGACCAAGACCGGCTGGCCCCAGTTACGACCCCGTTCCAGGCGCATCGCCTGCCATGCCGGGCCGTCTGCAGGCATCTGCTCGGCCCCTGCCATGCACCCGCGTGCATAAGACCCGATTGCGCTGGGTTGTAGATTGTCGGGAACCAAAAGATGTCCGAACAATTTTTTGGCTAGGGTTGTTTCGATATTTTCTGCTGACCAAACCAATCCTGGTGATGCAATCAACATGAAGCTGGCTACACAAGCCATTCCGGAAGGCCAAATCGCTTTCCATTGCTTTGAGCGTGATACACATCCCTGCATTTTTGATTGTCCCGTCCCGGATTTCGTTTCCAGCGTAAATTTATCATGCACAGCAATCTGAATATGATAAGACCGGAATGTAATTGCCTAATATCTCGTCAGGTCTCGACGATACCTGCCAGTCTAAACAACTTTCCGGAGTGTTGCCATGTTGATTCGGATTTTCCTTTCTCTTGTAATTATTTTGATCGTTTCGGGTTGCGCCAGTTTGAGCAAATCCCAATGCCAGGTTGGCGACTGGTATTCAATCGGTAAATCAGATGGTTACGAAGGAAAACCGGCACATACCCAACTTGCCGAACACTTCAAGGCATGTTCGGAATATGGGATAAATATTGACCGCGCACCATATGACCAGGGGCATCTTGAAGGTCTTGTTGCCTATTGCACATTACCGCGGGGTGTCTCGGAAGGCATTGCAGGCCGTAATTATCAGGGTGTATGCACAGGTGAAAGTGAAGTTGATTTTCAAGAAGGTTTTATTGCCGGAAACGAGCTCTTCAAGGTGCGGCAGGAAATTGGATCTCTTGAGCGATCAATAGAGAACACCCAAACCAAAATTGACAAGAATGGTACAGCTCACAAGGATAATCACAGGCTGGAAGCAGAAATACTTCTCTATCGCGGACAAATTTCACAACTAAATATTCGACTCGGCCAATTACAGGAACGCACACGTAATTTGGTTTCCGAAGGTAGTTTTTAAGACTGAACATTCCGAAAAAATTGCTTTTCGTTGATCCGGTTTAGAATTTGTTCAGCATGTTTAGGCATGACTGTTTGCATCAATCACGGAGCGAATTGTCATGCGTATCTCCGATCTAAGCCATTTGGATCTTGTTTTTATACTGCCAGAGCATTTTGATCCCTTGTCCAGGGAGACAATGCAACTGACCATCCGTCAGTTGATCCCGGCTGCACGGTTTGAACCGACGTCATCACACACCCGTGGTGACATCACAGTTCTTGTCGGAAATAACCAAAACCTCACGGGTGATACACTCATCACCCGGTTATTTGCTTTTGTAACCGGTGACTGGGACCTTGATGCATTCGGAGGCCCGGACGGAACGCTGCTTTTAAGCCACCGTTTTCTTTGTGTACAGGCTGCACTGGCACCAACACTTGATCCCAGATCCAGCGCAGGTTCTATTGCCGCGATGGCCTCGCTCGCTGTACATCCAAGAGCCGAATTGCAATCGGGTTGGACCGCCAGTACAAAAATCGATAAGCCGCTTATTCGTCAAATATGGTTTGCAGGTGGATTTGCCCTGTCCGGTATTTTGATGATTCTGTCTTTGTTGATGCGCACCACCACTGTGCCCAACACCGGTCATCTTGGTCTGATGGCGCTGGGTATCGGTTTTTTGGTCATCGCAGCAGCGCTGGTAATTTTTGATACACTCAAATCCTCATCTGATCGCACAAGGCAGGATTTATTATGCCAGGCAGCCGTTCACGCACCAAGATTTACATTGCATTCGCTGCAAATGATTTCACAGCCTTCAAATCAGGCCCACGAACAGGAAGAAATTGATACACTTCCTGCAATATCATTCTCGACTCTGCGCGAGACGGCACAGGAGTTACGTTCGGCATTCGCCGCCTGAATTCAAATATACCCTAATTCCAGCTACACAGGATTATCCTCATGACAACCAACTGGTCTGTTTATCTTTCGGGTGAAATTCATTCAGACTGGCGCGAACAGATTAGTTCAGGTGCAATGAAAGCCGGCTTGCCTGTAACATTCCACGCTCCGGTCACGGATCATGCAGCCTCGGATGATTGCGGCACAACTATTCTGGGGGCCGAGGAACAAAAGTTCTGGCATGACCGCAAGGGCGCGGGTTTAAACGCCATCCGAACCCGAACGTTACTTGAGAAATCCGATATCGTGGTTGTACGATTTGGCGAAAAGTACAAACAATGGAATGCCGCTTTTGATGCGGGATATGCGTCTGCACTGGGCAAACCGCTGATAATCATGCATCAGGATGAGCACCAGCACGCGCTCAAAGAAGTCGATGGCGCTGCACTTGCAGTCACAAAGACTGCAGAAGAAGTTGTTCGTATTCTTGATTATGTCATCAACGGCAAACTCTAGTTAAACCGAACTGAGCAGGATGCTGGTTTCACTGTTCAGCACACCGTCGATAACCCGGACATCGCCCAGCACCCTGTCAAAATCAGCAAGGCTTGCGGTGTGAATTTGCGCAACAAGGTCCCAATTGCCATTTGTCGAATGCAGTTCATGCACTTCGGGCATGCCGCGCAACTTGCGTACAATCTGGGCAGTTGATTTACCCTCTACCTCGATCATCATAATCGCCCGAATGATATCGGTATCCTGATCTTCCCGCACCCGGACAGAAAACCCGAGAATTGCTCCCGAAGATATAAGTCTATCGAGGCGATTCTGAATTGTGCCGCGCGAAACTCCCAGCAATTCAGCAAGGCGAGATACTGACGCCCGGCCATCATTTCTTAAAACTGCAATAAGTTCCCGGTCAAGCTGGTCATAAACATGCCGGGACGATTCGTGCTTGCGATAATGCATTTTCTGTCTTTATGCTTTAATTGGCTTATCAATTTGTACAAAATATACTGCAATATTTATACATTACTGACATATTATCTAACAATCATTCGGTTTACAATGGTTCTTTGTTTAACCCGGTTCAATCCGGCACTGGTAAAGATTTCTCATCATGTCTCTGCAAGACCATAAAAATCTCAATATAGTTCCCTTCGTCAGCGTCGATCATATGATGAAAATAGTGCTGGAAATCGGCGTGGAAGAAGCGCTTGTTGGAATTACCGAATATCTTGAGGAAGACTTCCGCCGCTGGAAGCTATTTGACAAAACACCACGTGTTGCATCGCATTCCCATGAGGGCGTTATCGAACTCATGCCGACAAGCGACGGTGACATTTATGGCTTTAAATATGTCAACGGGCATCCAAAAAATACAAAGGACGGCTTGCAGACCGTTACCGCTTTTGGCGTATTATCCGATGTGCATACAGGCTATCCCGTGCTCTTGTCTGAAATGACAATTCTTACAGCTTTTCGGACAGCCGCAACGTCTGCGCTTGCGGCGAAATACCTTGCTCCCAAAAATTCCGAATGCATGGCGATCATCGGAAACGGAGCACAGTCGGAATTCCAGGCTCTGGCGTTCAAGGCGATTCTTGGCATAAAGAAATTACGGCTTTACGACATTGACCCGGTCGCAACGAAGAAGTTTGTATTCAATCTGGAAAGCAAGGGCTTTGAGATCACGGTTTGCGATAGTGCCGAACAAGCGGTTCAGGGCGCCCAGATTGTCACAACAGTTACAGCAGACAAACAATGCGCGACAATTTTGACCGACAACATGGTGGGAGCCGGAATACACATTAACGCCATTGGCGGAGACTGCCCCGGCAAAACCGAACTGGCGGCGGGCATTCTTGAACGCTCGGATGTGTTTGTAGAATTCCCTGCCCAGACCCGCATTGAAGGCGAGATTCAGCAGCTGGATGCGGATCACCCCATAACCGAACTTTGGCAAGTGATCACGGGCCAAGCCAAGGGCCGAACTGACCCCCGCCAAATCACCCTGTTTGACAGCGTTGGATTTGCGGTCGAGGATTTTTCCGCCCTTCGATACATTCGCGACCAACTGGAAGCAACCGGTCAGTATCAGGATCTGGACATGCTTGCAGATCCGGATGAACCCCGCGATTTATTCGGCATGATCATGCGTGCGGCTCCTGTGCATTAGGCCGAGGGCCGGAACCAGGTGGCCATTTTGCGAAGTCAAAGCGCAGAACCGATTGGGTTGTGAGAGCTGCCGTGTTACAAGACGCGATGTCTAACAAAGATACAGCCGAGTGCATGGTTCTTGGTACGCGAAAGGCAGCGCGGGCAATCACGCGCCTATACAATGCTAAAATTCGCCATATCGGGCTTACGAGTACCCAGGTTTCAGTTTTGTTCGCGATTGATTCCAGTCGTCATCAATCAATCACCGATATGGCCGACAATCTCGCGCTTGAACGCAGTTCGCTAACCCGGAACATCAAACTGCTCGAAAACCGCCAGCTTGTCGAAAAACATGGCACCGGCAAGGGGCGTTCTCAAATAGTCTCTCTCACCGGTGAAGGGGACCGACTGATGAAAGTTGCATACACACACTGGATTGATGCTCAAAGTCAGCTGCGCGCCGAAATGGGCGAAGACCGCTGGACAGCGGTTCATGAAATTCTGGAACTGTTGGGAAACCTTGATTGTTGTCAGTCAGTAAAATCGACATAGTTCCATTTTCAATCCAGTACATTCAAATCAATTTGATATCGCAATTTGGCCTTAATTGTGTATATACAACATAGAAAAAAGGAGCGTGTTTTGAGCAGATCATCGATCGTTGTTACTGGTGCAGGAATTGTTTCACCGCTTGGCACAGGTGTGCAAGCAGTTTGGGATCGTTTGATCGCCGGTGAAAGTGGCATTCGTCCGCTCGACAGGTTCGATGTGTCCGCACTATCTACAAAATTTGCTGGTCAGGTCCCCTCAATAAAGGATGATCCACACGGGTTTAATCCTGACGATGTGATGTCGACCAAGGATCAGCGCAAGGTCGATTTGTTCATACTTTACGCAATGAAGGCAGCACAGGAAGCACTTGAACAAGCGAACTGGGTGCCAGAAACAGAAATTCAAAAACAGAGAACCGGAACAGTTATTGCGACCGGTGTCGGTGGTTTCCCCTCTATTACACTAGCCAAGGAAACTCTGGATGCGCGCGGCCCGCGCCGGATCTCACCATTTACAGTACCCTCATTTTTGGCCAACCTTGCCGCTGGTCAGGTTTCCATCCGATTTGGGTTAAAGGGTCCTATTGGAGCGCCGGTCACCGCGTGTGCTGCCGGTATTCAGGCTATAGGCGACGCGGCCCGGATAATTCTGTCAGGTGAAGCCGATGTTGTTCTTGCCGGTGGGACCGAGGCCTGTATTGATCCTCTTTCCCTCGCCGGATTTGGTGCGGCCCGCGCGCTTTCCAAACGCAATGATGCGCCGCAGGATGCTTCGCGTCCATTCGATCAGGATCGTGATGGTTTTGTGATGGGTGAAGGGGCTGGCCTGCTGGTTCTGGAAAGCCGTGAGCATGCGGAACAGCGTGGCGCAACAATTCTTTGCAACCTTGCTGGATATGGAACAAGTGCTGACGCCCATCATATAACGTCCGGGCCCGAAGATGGTTCAGGTGCTGCCCGGGCAATCCGGATTGCTCTTGCACAGGCTGGCCTTGAGCCGGACAATATTGACTACGTTAACGCACATGCGACCTCAACCCATGTTGGTGATCGTGGCGAGATCGCTGCATTGCGCAGTATTTTTGGGGATCACCTTCCCAATGTCCCTGTATCCTCTACCAAGTCCGCCACCGGCCATTTACTTGGTGCCGCTGGTGGAATTGAAGCCATCTTTTCCCTGATGGCTTTAAAAACGGGCATCCTTCCACCAACTCTCAATCTTCATAACCCTGACAGTGACATTCAGGACCTCGATTTTGTCCCGCTTAAAAGCCGGGAACATCAGGTCAATGCTGTGCTTTCAAATGGTTTTGGCTTTGGAGGCGTTAATGCATCCATCTGCCTGACCAGATAGAAACCCGCAAACCAGACAGGCCTTTAATGAAGAACGAAACACGCTAAATAACGAATCCACTTGTCCTAAAGAATTCCTAAATCTATTTCGATAATACTCGCAATAGTATGTGAAGCTCAGGGATATCTATTTATACTAGTCGTTCTAAATAGATGTAGCTTCCAAGGTGGTGGATTTAATGACAAGCAGTGACCAGCTGTGGATATTGATTTGCGTGATACTCGTGTTCTTCATGCAGGCCGGTTTTGGCTGCCTGGAAACGGGGCTAGTGCGCTCAAAAAACAATATCAATGTCGCCGTCAAAAACTTCAGTGATTTCGTAATATCCTGCACAGTATTCGCCCTTTTTGGCTATGGCATCATGTTTGGCTCGTCGTTTTTTGGCCTTTTTGGCGTGCCTGATTTTTCCGTGCTGAATGATAAAGATCATCTTGGTCTCATTTTCATTTTTCAAATGGTTTTCTGCGGCACCTGCTCAACCATAGTTTCGGGTGCCGGAGCCGAGAGGATGAGTTATCTCAGCTATGTTATTCTCACCATTATCATTGCCGGAATTATATATCCGGTTGGTGGGCACTGGATCTGGGGAACCGGAGGCTGGCTTGCAGAACTGGGTGCCCATGATTTTGCCGGAGCTATTGTCGTTCACGCGGTTGGCGGATGGTGTTCTTTGGCAGTTGCCATACTGGTTGGCCCGAGAATTGGCCGATTTACATC
>JAESRR010000194.1 GCA_016764535.1 Cohaesibacteraceae bacterium
AGCTTGGGGTCCACGCAAAGGATCAAAGGTTTAGAATAGAATCAACTGGGAAAGCATATTTTGATGAGTCAAACATTCCAAAAGATGAGTATGATCTTTTAGCTGTTTTATCAAAAGCTTCACCGAGAGCATCGTCAATCGTTGTCCCCCAGCGTTCATATTTTCCAACACCTTTTACCAGCAGTATCTGGGTGTGGCCGCCCGATACCAACAATAATAAATAGGGAAATTGAATTGCGTGGGTTAGTCGGGCCGTTAGCGCATGGCCCTCAAGATGGTTGATCGCAAGCAGTGGTTTCCTCGTATAACTGGCGATGGCTTTTGCCGTCATCAAACCAACCAGCACGCCACCGATCAAACCCGGCCCCGAAGTCACCGCAATACCATCAACCTGGTCCAGACGAACATCAGCTTCTTTCATCGCCTGTTTGATTATTCCGTCAATAATATTTACGTGGGCACGTGCAGCAATTTCGGGAACCACGCCGCCAAATTCGGCATGGTCCTCTATTTGGCTATACACACAATTTGACAGAACATGGCCGATACCATGCTCATCTCGATGCACAAGCGCTGCGGCGGTTTCGTCGCAGCTGGTCTCCAAACCTAAAACGATCATTGCGTAAGCCGGTTTTTCCTGCATAAGTCGCGAAAACGGATAGCGTCAACAATCTTCACGAAGGACGCTCTCCCACGGCGTAACATCCAGGGCCATATTGATGCAAACAAAACCCGTTCGAATTGGTACACGCGGTAGTAAACTTGCCGTCGCTCAGGCGGAAGAAACCCGGGCTCGCCTTATGCAGGCACATAATTTACAGCAACATGATTTTGAAATTGTAGTGATTTCAACTGAAGGTGACCGCATTCAGGATCGCGCTTTGTCTGAAGTTGGTGGCAAGGGGTTGTTCACAGAAGATATCGAATCGCGTTTGCTGGACGGCAGTGTCGACATTGCAGCCCATTCATCCAAGGATATGCCAAACGAACTTCCGCAAAACCTGGTTCTTTCAACATTTTTGCCACGTGAGGATGTACGGGACGCATTCATATCCAACAAATATAAAACCCTGGACGATATGCCGATCGGATCTGTGTTGGGAACTTCGTCGCTACGTCGGCAAGCAATAGTCAAGAGCCTTCGTCCGGATTTGAAAATTGTAATCTATCGCGGCAATGTACAAACCAGATTGCGTAAACTGGAAGAAGGCGTCGCTGATGCAACGCTTCTTGCATGTGCAGGATTGCGCAGATTAAACAATGATCATCTGATTACCAACGCACTTGAAACTGAACAATTTCTTCCTGCCGTTGGCCAGGGCGCAATTTGTCTGGAAGTTAATGAAAACAACGCACCCATACTGAAATTGTTGACCGCGATTAATGATCAGGTGACAATGGATGAGCTAACCCTGGAACGTGCTTTTCTTGGAGATCTTGATGGGTCGTGTCGCACGCCAATCGCTGGTTTGGCGCGCGTTGAGGGAAATGAAATTTCCTTCAGGGGTCAGATTTTGCTTCCCGATGGCACTGAAAACCATTTTGTAACGATCAGGGGCTCTCGAGCAGACGTCGTCAAACTGGGCAGGGAAGCTGCAAGCCAGCTTAAAGAAATTGCCGGACCGGAGTTTCTTGAAAAACTGGCACAACAAATGGTATGAAACTTCTTCTCACGCGACCGGAACCAGGTCTTACAGAAACATCACAAAGCCTCATCAGCGCAGGCCATGATGTGATATGTGAACCTCTATTCAGTTGTGAGCCCATTGCCCACCCGTCTCTTGATTTGTCACATTATTCAGGACTTGTATTCACCAGTTCAAACGGTGTTCGGACCTTTAATCACGACGATGAAAAATCCGATATTGCGACCTTCACCGTCGGTGACAAAACCGCGAGTATTGCTGTTAAAGCAAACTATTCCCGGGTACTGAGTGCATCGGGCAATGTTACCCGATTGACCGAACTTGTTCAAAACACTCTAAAATCAAAAACCGATAAGTTATTATACGTTGCAGGTGTTGAGCGGGCAGGTTCTCTCGACCAGGATCTGGAAAAACTTGGCTATCGGGTTCAATTGCTCGAGACCTATCGGATGGTCCCCAAAATCTGTTTAACCTTCCAAACAGTGGTCGCGTTCCAAAATCAGCAAATATCCGGAATTCTTTTTTATTCCCCGCGTGCCGCCAGATTATTTTGTAACCTTGCGCGTAATCAGCTGGATCTGAATACCCTAAAAAGGATCACGGCATTCTGCCTTTCCGCTCGTGTTGCTGGCGAACTTGATGTTCAATTTGAAAAAACATGTGTTGCAGAACTGCCGGATGAAACTTCAATTCTTGACCTGGTTGCACAAACATGAAACCAGAACCTGAAACCTGTTAAAGTTGGTATGTCCCATATTGGACATTTAAATTTGCCACGAACACACCATATTTGTACTTTGTAGATGCTTTGTAACGCAGCATGCAGTGAACCTGACAATTTGAGGAAAACATGGCAAAACGCCCCTCCAAACCAACTGGTAATAAACCCAAAAAAACTGCGCCAAAAAGCGCTGCAAAAACACAAAACGAACCTGACGGTATAATTATTGAAGCGAAAGCAACGGTAATTCCTAAAGGCAATAATGATATTTCTGATTCCATTATTGTTGATAAAGTAGAGACCAACAATAAGGCTCCGGAATTGAAACAGGAAATCCAACCGCAAAAATCAGGCATAACAGGTCATATTATGCTGGCTGGATTGATCGGTGGTACACTTACACTTGCTGGATTTTATGCTCTGCAATCCAAAGGGATTATTCCTGTTCCTCCCAATACTCAATTTGAACAAAATATAGCAGACCAACAGCAGCTGGTCACAACGCAAGGAACCATATCCCGGCTTGCCAATTTGAATACTGCCAGTCTCAAAAAAATTGAACAACGTATCAGTGTTCTGGAAAACAGCAGAACGGAACTGCAGGCTTCGCTGGACAAATTAACGCAGCAGGTCGCGGAAACCGCAATCGTTGAGAATTCCACCATCCCGGCAATAACACCGGACTTGTCTCTTTTCGAAAACAAACTTGAGGGATTTGGTCAGGCAATCAAATCACTCGAATCTCAATTTGGAAATTCAGGCGATCTTTCAAAGGCATTGCGCGATGAATTGGCTGCGGCAGGTGAACTTGCCAGCCAAAATATGGAAAAGCTCAAATCTCGCCTTTCTTCGCTGAGTGATACCGTTCAAACGTCTGGCAATGAGGCGTTAAAACAAGCCGATCGTCGGATCAATACGATCGTGGAAGACCTTTCCACCGTCAGGAAAACTGTTTCCGGTTCCCTTGGTGAATTGGGACAGCGCATCAATGCTCTTGAAATCGCGATAAAAAGCGACGCGTTGCTGCAGTCTGCAAAAACAATCGCAAAAAGCGCGCTTGATGCTGATATCCGGGCTGGCCGCTCATATGAAACATCTCTTCAAACCTTTGCATCTGTTGCTGGTCACAATCAGATCCTCAATGTACTGGCCAGGCATGCAAAAACCGGGGTTCTAACTCCCGCACAGTTTCTCAATAAGTTTGAAATTTTGTCGCAGGATATCGAGAATACTCTCAACACCGGACAGGCAAATAATGCTCTGGATGGCTTTTGGAACAGTGCAAAAAGCCTGGTAAGCATTCGACAGACCGGGGCAATTGAAGGCGAAAACCCAAAAGCACGTATGTCCCGAATAAGAGAGTTGATCAGGAATAATTTGTTTAGTGATGCTGTGATAGAACTGGACGCACTTGCAAGTCAACTTGATGAAGCGGAAATTGTTGTAGATATTACCAAATTCAGATCCAGGTTGAGTAATAAAATTGTGGTTCACAATGCATTGAACGCACTCCTACAAGCTACAAACTCCACCAACTAGACCGAAAACAGGACAGAAGCATGATTCGCGTTATCATTTTTTTTGCAGTTCTTTTTGCCCTTGCAATCGGTGCAACCTGGCTCGCCGATCGTCCCGGAGTTGTTGACATCACCTGGCAGGGCTATGTCATTTCGACCAGCCTGATGACGGCACTTGTAGCGATACTGGGAATTATTGTTTCCAGCCTGATAGTGTGGAGCTTGTTGCGACACATCTGGCAGTCGCCCAAAATCATGCTGGGATATTTCCAGTCGCGAAAAAGAGATAAGGGATATCGCGCTCTTTCACGCGGGTTTCTGGCTATCGGGGCGGATGATAGAAAAGCAGCACATAAGCATGCGCTGGAGGCACAAAAACTGGTTTCAGATGAACCAATGACTTTGATGCTTGCTGCTCAAACTGCGCAGTTGCATGGCGATACCGCGGCAGCAAGGCAGGCTTTTGAAGTTATGCTGGAAGTTCCTGAAACAAGAGCTCTTGGACTTCGTGGCCTGTTTATTGAAGCACAACGGCATGATGAGCCGGAAGCCGCCCGACATTTTGCTTCAGAAGCTTTTGAAAACCGTCATGCACCTCTTTGGGCAGGGCTGGCATTGTTTGATATGCAAACAGCCAATCAAAACTGGCAGGGCGCGCTCAAAACACTGGCACGTAATCTCGAACGCAAACATATTGATAAAAACAGTGCCAAACGCATGCGCGCGGTTCTACTAACCGGGCAGGGCCTCGAAATGGAGAATCCCTCTCCCCAGTCTGCTCGTACGGCAGCTCTTGAAGCCCACAGACTTGCACCGGGTCTTGTCCCGGCTTCACTGCTTGCTGCCCGACTTCTCGTTCGTTTGACCGAGGCCCGTCGCGCGGGGAAAATTATTCTTACAACCTGGAAGCTTAATCCGCACCCCGATTTGGCCCATGCATATGCAAATCTGCAACCTGGTGCTTCGGCCCAGGATAAACTCAAGCGAACAAAGACCCTCACGGCTTCGAATTCGACTATTCTGGAATCCAGAATTGCTCTTGCAACAGTGTTGCTGAAAGCCAGTGAATGGAAAACAGCACGAACCCTGCTGGAAGAGCTGACTCGTACCGCACTATCACAACGCATATGCCTGTTGATGGCAGATCTTGAAGAAAGTGAACACGGAGACCCTGGTCGCGCCCATGCGTGGATGGCCAGAGCTATCCGCGCGGCCCGTGATCCACAATGGATTGCTGACGGAATGGCATCAGATCACTGGGCACCGGTTTCACCTGTGACAGGTAAACTGGATGCATTCAACTGGACTATTCCTGCTGAAACAACCAGTCCGGCAATTCTCGAAGATTTTAACGATGGCATTCCTCTACTCGCTACCGCGAGTACCACAGACGTGTCATCCAATACGTCAGGTGCTTCCGATCCTGTTGCCGATATCAAGGAAATGGATCAGGCAATTTCCGGGGGAAAAATCGCGGAACCGGTGACAGAAGATCCCATTGAAACTAGTGCTGCTACTGCTGAACAACAGATCCAGTCCGATGTGGTTGTCCATGCCGAACCTGCAAATGACGATATGGAACCAGAGGCCAGCCAAACAAAGCCATCGCAGACCAAAATCAGTTCAGCTAAAGATTCGGATTTGGAAATCATAACCGACGTTGAATTCCCCCTATCTCATGTGCCGGATGACCCGGGACCGGAAAGCGAAAAAGTGACCGGAGAACCGAAACAAAAATTCAAATTATTCTAGCGGATTTGAACACTGGATTGATTTGATTTTATTTCAAGAGTTGCACGTCTACTTGCATAAGTTTGTTGTTCCCGGTAACTAAAGCAGACCATCGGTTCAAATTGCAATCAGTTTTGACTGGTGCAAATCGTATTGACGGAATGCCGCTGTAGCTCAGTTGGTAGAGCAACGCATTCGTAATGCGTGGGTCGTAGGTTCAAGTCCTATTAGCGGCACCATTCCTGAATATGGAAATCTGACCCAAATTTCAGGCTGTCGATTCCTCACATATTTGTATCGGGACACTTCATTGACATGGCTCGCCAGTACCGACACGCCTGACTATTCATCATTCAAAAATTAGCGAGCCTGAGAATGATGTTTCAATCCTTGATTCAATCAAGGTTAATAATGGTAAATTTGGGTAATAATTTTATCGATATATCTTGAGTTATCTCTCAATTCGATGTTTTGATAGCCAAAATTAATAAACAATTTGAATAAATCGTGACGTAAATCCACAATTCAGCAGTAATTGTGCTGTGCCCAAATCAAGCGAGAATCTCTGTTTGGATAGAATTGCCGTAATGTTGTACACGTCCAAAATATCAGCACACCGTACAGATTTATAAGTGTTCAATTAAACGTGTGATGAGATCCTGATCGTCATTTGATCAACCGATAGATTGCCTCATATGACTTCAGATAATGTCATTGGAACAGCAGATCTCTAATTCATTCATCAGAAACCCTGTTCGCTCATTCCAGTTGCCAGGAGAAATATCCCGGGCATCGCGATCGAGCAGCGTTGCAATACATTGGCAAAACTTGTTGAAGAATATTCAATCGGATTGGATATACCCAAATGCCAATTCGCACCATTTGGGTTTATTTCTTGCAAACAGCTCACGAAGAAGAATGATCAAAAAATCCACGATCACTCACCATTTTTGTCAACACGAAAATTCCCAAAAGAAAGAACAAAACTAATGAACCAACTCCAGCAATAATCATCCTTTCATCGGATGTCAGGCGCCCGTATTTTCAGAAGTTGTGGTGTAGCGTTTTGCAACAAATTGAGTAACGTCCAAAACCAGTTTTTCGATATTACTCATGTAAAATCCTGAACTGTTAAAACAGTTCAATTCAATGATCTTCAATTCACCATCATGTTCACAAACATCCATCGCAAAAACATTTGCCGGTGACCATTTTCTTGTCATGAGTTCAGCAAATTCAATAACATTTTTTGGAATATGTGGATCCTGCGACAAACGAAGATTATGTCTATATTGACTGCCGGTCGAAACCCGTCCCTCTACGAAGAACAACCGCCATTCACGTCCAATGTTTTTGGGTTTTGAAACAATAATTGGTGTGTCTCCACGCAATATATAATTACCGATACTAACTTTCCTAAACCATTTACTGATTTTACCAAATTCAACAACATCACCTGCAAATTCCTTGTGATCTCCCTGCGGCCTCACGAAGAACAATTGATCGCTGTCGTGTTCCCTTTTTGAAAATATCTCAATGGTCGAGTTTTCAGATTGGTAGTTGAGTGAGTGCTCGCCATAGTGATTGTTGCAGGAGGACATGGAGAACGCTTCATCGTCAAGAAACGCACCAGGAGACCATGCCCCTTCTTTGAGGACGTTTTCAATAAATCGTGTTGCTCCATAAGCAATCATTGGGCCGTCCCAATTGACTTGCGGTAACTCATCTGAAAATGGAACGTGGTAAAAATGCAAGATACGGAATTTTGTAAGAGTTGAATGCACTTTTCAACTGACCAAATTCGTGCTGATTACCCAGATTATCATGCACGACCCAAAGATTTTTTCTATCATTTTGATTTACTCCGGGAGCCAGCCTGCATTAAATTTACATTTATCAAGTTGAACAAAGACCAACATAATTAAGATGACGCCAGCCTGGTTATTACTTTGGTCCGGAACAATGTTTCAAAATTTGATTCAATAATTTTCTATTTTGGTAATTGAAGGTAACAGATCCGGTAAAATTGGATAATTGTCTTCAATTGGTTAGTTGGAAAAATGACAATAACTCATTGGATTCAACATTGATTGGTATTTATTCGTGTTACAAAGAATTTCGTGCCCTGCCCGATACAGGCATTTAATGAAGACGAAATTTGTTGAAATCCCCGCGACAGATTGTATGTAAATAAACATCCGACCCGAGGTTCATCCACCGATTCCTGTGGCAAATCAGTCTGCCAGATCATTTTGTAAGTAAGTCGGCTGATGGTTTTGGCACGATCACAGAGATGTTTATCGCTTCGTTCTAACTGGCTACCTGGATGAATTGTGGGTTGCGTAATTTTAGCCGAAACCCGTGATTTCTCATTTTCAAAATTACATTCCACTCAATCACATCGCTTCCAGTTCCATACTTCATCACGCGATTCCGATCTGACTGACACCACGTTTTTCTGGAATTTATTGCCGGAGATTCCAAAATATTTTGCTCCTGGTCATTGTGTTGAGAATATCATGAGTCATCGAATTAGAGTGGTGCTACCTGTCCAAACAGTTTTAATTCCAACTCTACCGAATCTGTTGGACGGGTTCTGGTTACATGCAATTTTCAATTCAATATTCAGATGCCCGTCATAATTCCAATATTGAATTCAGAATTGCCGGGACAAAATATACCGCTCCAAAATTTGGATGATTTAATCTTTCAATATTGCGGGAGCACAAATTGCAATTTGCCCGAGATGCCGAAACAGGTTGTTGGCTTCCAGGAGCTATCCCCCCGATCATCTTTTTTTGGAAGCCGGATTTGTTTATTTTCGCCGGCACCCCATTTCACCTGACGGAAGTTATATGCTCATCAACTCCTGAACCCACATAGTATGAATAATGACGCTTTTTATGGTTTGTGTGATCACTGAAGTAACACATTCTGTTCATTCAACACTTGTCTTATTCTACTCCACAACCATCGATGTTTTGTGTTTTTGGCGAAGCTAAAGAGATAGAAAATCTGAAATATTGATTGTCACCTGGTCCAACGTGACAAATCACTGTTCAGCCAGCCACCGGTTTTGATCAAATTTGAAGTTCTGATTGGTAAGTCTAAAAGCGTGACAAACAGTCCCCATTGCTCTGGTTCATAACGACAGAAGTTGAGAAACATTTCCCAAATTGATTCAAAAAGATCTCCATACAGTAATATTTAGTAATTCAATGAGGTCTAATTGAGAAAATTGATCATAAAACCGATTCCGGGAACCCAAATTTTGATCGTAGATTCAACAAATCAGCAATCTCAACCGAAAACGTAACTGTTATGTGTCCTGCCCTAAACAGGCGGCATTTCAGAGTTCAAAGGATTTGTACAAATTGCTTTATTCGTGACTTTGAGTGGAAGATGCATTCTCAAAGTTTCGGCATGGCTAGATGCAGAGAAAATACCCGACAAAAACCTGAATTTAACTACGCGATTTCGAGGCACTGTGCGGGAACCAAAATTGCCCGCGCGATTTCGCAAATCAATACAACGGTCAGACCCATGAAATATTCCTAATCTGGTCTGCTGCGTAGCGCCAGGTTCGCATGAATACCGTCTATCAAATTGTGATGCGGAGATATTCAATTGGGGACTTCTATAAACAATTTTCACCGCAGCAGAATATCAAAAATGATCTACCGAAACGCAAAATTTGGGATCTCAACTGGAAGGCCGACAATAGATAATTCACCAGAATGAGCGGGTGTCCCCGGAGAATTGTAGTCAGGTTGCGTGCATTTCCAGTTTTCAAACCCGTTGAGCGTCCGGCCAGAATTGTGTTTCACACCACACAGCCATCAAAACCAAACTGACTTGTTTGCCATTTACAATTGAACAGTCATCCGGTCACTCAACTCAACTATTTTTTGTTTCAAATATGGAAAGCAAAATAGCTTGCTGTGCTCCAGTTTCAATTGTCTGGCTGCATCGTTGATTGATCCTTAAAGCGGTCAGTTTTTTGGGATTGCAATCCGACAACAGAATTACAAATATTGAGCCCTGTCAAAAAACTCTATTTGCTCTTCAGAGCTATTACCCATCAGAGTTTTCCGGAGACAGTGGCAATGGGTATAGGTTCTTGATGCCCAATGGCAGAATATTTCGAATGCTAAATGCTCTTGGTATGATAAGCGGGCTTGTCTCCAAATATTCTTGTGGCAAACCCCGGACAGGTTGTCTTTTGTCGACCTGTGGCGAGAAAAGACACCCGGAAAAGCAAAGTAACTTACGCTGCAAATCCCGACAAAGGAATGCCCTAACGGGTATTTCATTCTTAAATTATTGCGTGCATTTTGTTTTTGGATTTGGGAACGCCGCACTCAGCTCGAGAACACTATTGAGAAATCTTCAAAACTGTTTCGATCCTGTTCTGTACACAGACGACCAATATATCCACATTTGTTCAACAGCTATTTTTATTGGACTTCATAAAACAAAACGGAACTCTCTGTTTTCGGCATTCCTATAATTACTTTAGCACGGAACATAATTACACATACCGATTCATAAAATTCAAATTTTAGTAATACAGAGTAATAATGTATTAATATGGTACTAATATTGATCAAGAATCACATGCTGGATAATTAAAATAGATGTTTAAATTCAGCATAGCCTTGAAATTTTTTCCAATCGCGGTATTTTTGTGCACTGCCTTATCGAGGCATATACTGTTTATTTTTTTGGCCCGGACCCAACATTACCTATTGAATAACTTGGCATTCAAAACTGCATTACAATGGTGGCATGCCTGCTACTTGGATTTGTCCCGGAAGTCCCCAATTATACAAATATAATTGTAACTTGAACATTCGTATTAATTGATGTTGTTACTTTCTCAACAATAATTAATTCCGTGTAGTAATCGAGTTGTTCACTGTGGGCACGTCTTTAGATTTCAAGTTATTAATGCGAACAAGTGTGCTGATGTCGTGCACTATTCTATACACGAATCCAGCCACTGGTTCTGACATCACTATTAGCGCTACGGTAGCAGGACCTGTTACTCTGACAGCCGATGGTAATACTGTACAAGTGACCTCATCTGGCGGTATCAACGGTGGTACAGAAGGTATCGCCGGTGGAACAATCAATGCCAATTCCATTACAAATAGAGGTAATATTCAGGGCACTAATTTTGGCATTAACGTCAATAACGCCAGTACCATTGTAAACCACGGCACGGTTACCTCGACAAATGACGATGCGATCCATGCAGGCGATAACAGTTCAATCACCAATTACGGGACTGCTTCATCAATTGGCGGAACCGGAGGTGACGGTCTTGATTTGGAAAATTTTGGCACTGTCATCAACTACGGAATCGTTGAGGGTGGCCAGGACGGGATTGATGTTGAAAATGATAGTACAGTCATCAACCACGGCTCAATAATTGCTGTTTTTGACGGCATTGATGTGACAGACCGAAACACCGTGATCAATCACGGTACAATCAATGCTGCCGATGATGGCATAGATGCATTCGACGACAACACAATCACAAATTTCGGAACAATTGTTGCTGATGCAGATGGGCTGGATGCCCGGGATCGAAATAGAATTTCGAATTTCGGGTCTATCACAGCCGCATTCGATGGAATGACTTTTGATAGCAATAATTTGCTGGAAAATCACGGATCGATAAGCGGACTATCACATGGACTGAATATCAACGACAACAATACAATTATTAATCATGGGACAATTACTGGAAATCAGGAGGCTATTTCCGCTGACCTGAATACAACAATTACAAATTACGGTACTATTTCCGGTTCGAATTGCGGCTGTTCGGTAGGAATTGATGTCACCAGCGGTAGCGTCAAAAATTATGGACTAATTGAAGGTATCACCGGGATTCTTTCACAACAAACTACAGTGCTGATCAATTCCGGTACAATTCGCAGTCATGACGGACCGGCTGGTAAAGCAATTGATTTCCAGGGTGCCGGTGGTAACACCCTGACATTTCTGAATAAATTCAATGTCGTGGGAACAATAGAGCCCGGAGCAGGAATCGATACCGTCCATTATCAGCCCGGTATTAGTTCTGTTTTTACTTACCAAAGCCTTCCAGAAAATATTGTCACTCATGGCCAATCACTAAAGATTGCCGGCAACACAGTTTCAGTTATCGATAACGGTCTTGTTACACGCGACGATGACAGTCTTACAGAAACAACAAAGCTGCTTGGCAACACTTTGCTTGAACCAGGCTTGTCGCCATCAAATAGCCGTACAAATCCAAACCAAACCACTCTGCGAGCCTATAGCGCGCCAGCTTCATCCCCGGATAAAACTCTTAATCGTATCAATAAGATGCTGACACCGGATGAAATCGTAAATCGCCGTTTTGAAATATGGGCCCAAACTTTGGGAAGTATTCGCGATACTCACCTGACATCAGACGAACAGGGTGCGGCTATTATTACCCGGGGAGTTGTATCCGGGTTCAATATCGTCCGGGACGATTTGCAATTCAGGGTTTTTGCAGGTGCCCTTGAACAAGCTATTGATATTGATTTCGACACGCAATCCAGTGAACAAACCACCTACATAGCGGGCGGATCTGTGCTGGGTTCCTTTGCCAGTCTCGATATTGCCTTCGGTGTACTGGCCGGGCTATCAGAACACCGGTCAGAACGATTAATCGCCAATAATACTGTTACAAGTGGCTTTGAAACGGCCACATCTTCACATTCCAGCTGGTTTTTTAGCCCGCAAGTTCGCGCATCCAAAAACATATCGCTGGGCAATGGACTAACCATTACGCCAACTGTAAGAGTTAGCTATTCGCACGCATTCCATGAAGGATATGCCGAGGTTGGATCTTCATCAAACCTGGCATTTGACGCTCGAACAACCGCAACACTTGATACAAAAGCCAGTTTGTCATTCCAGCATGAAACTTCACTGGAGGATGGTGGACGGTTTAAAACGGTCATGTCAGCTGGATTGAACTATCGGCTCTGGACAGACCAGAGTGCTGCAAAAATTTCTCTCAACGGAACGGGGCTACTTCTTGACCGGCAGGAAAGCGATCACCCAGGATCGGGGTTTGTCAGTCTGGGATTGCAATATATTACTACATCCAACGCCAGATTATTCGCAAAAATCGAAGCCGGTGCAGGAGATTCCGGTTCTCGTTATGCGTCAGGACGGCTGGGTTTGAATTTTTCTTTCTAAAATTGTTCAGGCTTTGTAGCCGATGCGAAATCCACCCCAGTGTTTGCCATTCACMMGTATKGGCGCAGACACATCTTTCATCAGGACAAAATTTCCRCCRCCCATATCSCGWCGGTARGTYTGCARTARAAACGGTGCCTGRCTTTTTCCAATTGCCYTGCCAACMCGATCRTCAAAAATCCGGCGATTTCGRCAATTCGCSGCATTATAAACCGGATCATTTGTTTGCGGTTTGGAAAATGCYTTGTTGTGAGTYGGYAAATACCCATTTTGGTCAAGAGCWGCACAAAATAGAATGGAGGARCTGAGTTTAAGCASYGGTTCCTGTAAWTCKGGCAATAYCCGATCYGYCATYTGYGTAAATGRYGYMATSAMTTGYYYSGGRTTSGAYCCKGGAATYGRTKYATATGYAAAATCRAAMAGGTCTMTCTGGYTRATACGWCCAGATYGAATTTCCTCTTCAAATGCCYGACCAATCTGYGCAGCAGTYTTCTGGGCWYSTTCAATAATCSYKGTATTTTCKGTTTCAAAACCAGCTATTGAGGATATGGACACCATCGAATCTGTRGATTTTACAGCTTCAATCATTCGATCGCTCGCTGAACCCAGACCCATTTGATTGGCTTCAAAAGCCTTATGTACCAAATTGGCCTGTTCGACCAGCGCGATCAATGAAGCGTTATTCTCGGAAACACCGGTATTAATTCGCTCWGATGATTGCTGAATTGAACCAAATGCTGATCCCAATGATTGCATAATTTCATCAAGCGAACCTGTACTGSCTTCAACGTCCGACATTGATTGACTGGCGTCTCCACTGAGCGCAATGAGAAGCTCCGCCTCTTTATCAAGTTCMAGGAGYGTTGCACTMATACCCTCGGTTGCTGCGCTGGTTTCGGCAGCAAGAGATTTTACTTCATTTGCCACAACCGCGAAACCACGCCCTGCATCACCAGCCCGTGCCGCTTCGATCGTAGCATTAAGAGCAAGCAAATTTGTTTGCCTGGCGATGGAATCAATGGTTCCGGCAACATCGCGCACACTTGTGAAGGCTTCCTGTAAACCCTGTAATTGTGTGTTAATTCCAGAGACAGCTTCGGTCAGTTTTGCAACTTCCTTTCGCGTCTCCAGGATTATATCACAGCTCTGATTGACCGAGTTCGACATGTCCTCGGCAACCTGGTGCGATTCATTGACCGATTCATGAATACGATCATTGGATGCCTGGACTTCCCCGGCAGAAGTAACGAGTTTTGAAAATGATTTGAAACATTGAGCAGTTTCAGTGTTCACATCCTCGATTTCACCAGCAACATCGGCAATCTCAAGGCCGAGCCCGTTCAAACCATGAATAACTTTCTCAAATGCCTTCAAATCCATACTGGACGTGGCATCAACAGCTGCTTGCGCTGTGTCAGCTGAACTCGTTTCTGGTTCTACTGCAGTTCCCGGTGTTTTGCTCTTTTGGCGTGAACCGCCCATAACCAGYTTTAACATCTTTTGTTCCGACGATTTAAACCCCTGATTTGTTCAATCTTCGCCTCTATGGTTAACAAATTCTGAATAGGGGTCGATGTCGAATGGTCAAGAATATGGCAATCAGAGAATTACCACCGATTCCCGATAATTTGTCCCGTATTGAGTAATTCAAATAGTTCGATATATCTTAACATATTCAATTATTTAGCCACAAATATGGATTGTGGAAATATTGGATGAGCCGGTAAAATTGGATTTAGAGAATTTTTTTGGCTCAACAGTTATGATACCAAAGTATGAGTGCTTTTGGTAAGCTCAACATTTGAAAATCCCTGTATTTATACCACTGGATGAGATTGACACTCCTTACCAATCCACAAGCCAAAAGCCATCACATTCGGATTGCCGTGCATGCGGTGGGGATAGGCATAATAATACGCATGTTCGCATTTCATGCGTCCGTCCACAGGTGAGACCAGTTTGCCCAACTCCAACTCATCCCGAACTAAAAAATCAGGCACAACGGCCATGCCTATACCTGCCACAGCTGCCTGAATAACATGGGAATAGTACTCAAAACGTGGTCCAGCCTTGGACCTGGCTGGTTCGACGCCAAAATGGACACACCACTCATGCCATAAATTGGGGCGGGTGGTATGTTGAATTAGCGGATAACGGGACATCTCGGCAATAGATGTCACCGGTTCATCGTCCAGCAATTTGGGAGCGCATACCGGAATAACATATTCATCCATCAGGAATTCCAAATGCGCACCTTGCCAGGTTG
>JAESRR010000033.1 GCA_016764535.1 Cohaesibacteraceae bacterium
TAGTTCACATCTTCCTTCGTTAAACTGTTTGATAATCATTAGTATCGCTTCCATAACATCAACTGGTTCAAATCCAGCTACTACAACAGGACGACCATATGGCCGCATGTTCGGCGCTATCAGGACTTGAATTATTCCCGGTAACAGCAACTGAATGGTCCACCATTTAAAGTCCCCGGGCGCCATGCGCCAAACTCCCGATTATTGGTATCGAAAGTATATATTTTCCCCGCTCCAAGAGTTACCTCAAAATCCGAAGTTCGTCCAATTGTCTTATTTGTAACAGGTTACATCGGCCATTTTACCGCGACTTAATTGTCAATTTTGTTTTGAGAAGGTAGACTAAATACATGCAGAGTGGCTGACGTTGCCAATCATTACGTAAGCTCTCTAAAACGTCTCATGGTGGTGGGCACTCTGACTCCCGGAATTGTTTTTTGTCTGAAAAAGATGAAAGGCAAATCCGGGAGATGGGGCGTTTTTTTCGGTTTTTTTCACTTAAATCTATATGATGTAATTCCGGCGTGATCGTTGAAGTCATGCTTTCCTTGAGGTTTCTTGTCTTTTTGGTCAGGATTATGTCGAAATTCATTTAAAATGAATGCCACTATATATAAAACAATGTTCAAAAAACCGGATTTGCTGGTCATTTGTTACGTCAAGTGGTTATGAAATCGTACCAGTTCGAATTTGATTTGTGGGCCTGTTCTTTCGGAACAAATGGATTTTGGTTCGGAAAGAACATGACATCTCAACTGATATTGATTCGGGTGGATGATAGAAACCGGTAAGATATTGCGAGTATTTGGGTTTTTTTGCTACCATTCACAATAATGTGAATGAAAAACATGGCCTGTTGAAAAAATCCATTCTCATTACTTATGCTTATATAATGAAAGGTCATGATTTAATTAAAATCATTTGGCCCCATTCGACATTTAGTCTGGTTTCTTCTAATTTCTCTTTATCGTTGCGAGGACGTTATTTATGCGATTTGGACTAGCGCTTGGTGGGGGCGGAGCACGTGGTGTCGCGCATATTCCTGTACTGGAAACATTTGACGAACTGGGTATTCGGCCATCTGTAATTTCGGGTACATCAATCGGGGCAATTATGGGTGCAGCCTATGCTTCTGGAATGACCGGGGTTGAAATCCGGGAATTTGCGCTTGATCGATTTGCCAAGCGGTCCGAATTGATTTCACGCCTTTGGCAGGTCCGGCCCAGATCGATAATGGACTGGATAAATGGAAATAGCGGAGCCGGGCAAGTTGATGCAGAGCGGGTTGTTGAAGTGTTTCTACCCGAGTCCCTGCCGGTCAGAATAGAAGATTGTGGGACGGCATTTTCATGTGTGGCCACGGATTTTTATTCAGGTACACCAGTTGTTCTTAATTCCGGATCATTACGCCAGTCGATCGCGGCTTCAATTGCCCTGCCATTTCTGTTCAAACCGGTTCAGATCAATGGCAGGTATCTGGTAGATGGGGGATTTGTAGATCCGGTTCCCGTCAGCCACATTCGGGACGAGGCTGAATTCATTATCGCTGTTGATGTAGTTGGAAAACCAGTGGGGGATCCAACGACCATGCCTGGTGCTTTTGAGACTCTTATTGGTGGATCGCAAATATTGATGAATACAATTGCGCGGGAGAAAGCACGATACGCACCTGCCGAGATTACATTGATCCCTGACATCCACGAATTCAAAGTACTTGATTTTTATCAGGTCAAAGACATTCTTGCTGCTTCCGAGCCGATGAAAGATGAGTTAAAGAGGGCACTGTCTCTTCAACTAGACAAATAAAAACTGCGTATTACGTCCAACACTCACTCATTCAACTGCGAGATAAAATGCACATCGATTGTATTGTTATTGGTGCTGGCGTGGTTGGTCTTGCTATCGCCCGTTCACTGGCTGTTGCAGGACGCGATGTGGTGGTTATCGAACGGGCAGCAAGAATTGGTGAAGAAACCAGCTCTCGTAATTCGGGAGTTGTGCATGCCGGATTGTATTACCCAACTGGATCAAACAAAGCCGGATTTTGTGTCGAAGGTCGCAAGCTTTTGTATCGGTTTTGTGAAGATTTTAGCGTTCCATTTAAACAGACGGGCAAGCTGATTGTTGCTACAAAACAATCTCAACTAGATATTCTTCACCAGTTGGCAAAACAGGGAAAAATAAACGGTGTGGATGATCTTGTCTGGATGGACGCCGGAGAAGCTCAAAAACTGGAACCCGAGCTCACATGTATTGCCGCATTGCATTCACCTTCCACCGGCATTGTCGATAGTCATCAATTGATGCTCGCGCTGCAAGGGGACGCCGAACGATCCGGTATGAGCCTCGCACTCAATACCGAAGTGGTTGGGATTTCCCCTTCGGACAATGGTCTGATTGTTCAAACACAGGGTGATCAGGATTTCAAACTGTCGTGTAGCTGCTTGATTAACGCAGCTGGGCATGGCGCGGTTCAGTTGGCGGCTTTGCTAAACTATGGTGCTGACTATCGCCCACCAAAAGCATATTTGGCCAAGGGCAGTTATTTTGGGCTAAATTGCAATTCACCCTTCAATAATTTAATTTATCCAGTGCCTGAGCCAGGAGGACTGGGTATTCATTTGACGCTGGATCTTGCAGGAAGGGCACGTTTTGGTCCGGATGTGGAGTGGGTTGATAATTTTGACTATGATGTTGATCCTTTCAAGACGCATGATTTTCAAACTGCAATTCGCCGATACTGGAAAGGCTTGCCCGACGGATCTCTGGTGGCTGACTATTCGGGTATCAGACCCAAAATAGCAGATCGTTTTGAGCYTGCTGCAGATTTTCGTATTGATACGTCACAAGAGCACGGCATCGAAGGGTTAATGCATTTGTTTGGCATTGAATCTCCAGGCCTTACCAGCGCTCTTGCAATCGCCGAACATGTTTTGCAAAGCGTGGAAAATGAGCGTTAAAACCATAATGGTACCGACCCGATAGTGACCTTGGCGAAATGGATCAGTTGCCTTTTCAGCATTATCAACGCAGATTGCATATGTCTCGTCGATGGTCGGCGAGCATGTTCTCGGGGCGGGGCGAAAATCCCCACCGGCGGTAAGCAGATTAACTGTAAGCCCGCGAGCGCATCAAATCCAGATGGATTTGATGGTCAGCAGATCTGGCGTAATTCCAGAGCCGACGGTCATAGTCCGGATGAAAGAGAACGGTTAGGGGTTATGGCTGTCTGATTTTCGGGCAGGCAGAACCCTGTCCGTGCGTCCTGATTCACATGCAATTCGAAAGGGTTTTGCAATGAATCAGATCTCCCACAACACAATGAGATCTTCAGCTGTTCAGGCAGCTTTTTATATGGTTGCGGCGGGTGCTGTATTTGCGCTTGTCAATCTATCAACCCAGTATCTTGGTATGCAACTTGGCATGCCATCCACTTCCACAACATTCTGGCAATATGCCGTGGCACTGGCCGTGTGTTTACCTTGGCTCATCAAAACCGGCCTTGGTACATTGCGTACAAAGCAACCGTTCCTCCACGTTTTGAGAGTTATATGTGCAGCACTTGGTGTTCAGGCCTGGGTGGCGGGCCTCGTCCATGTTCCGATCTGGCAAGCAATCGCGCTGATCATGACATCTCCATTTTTTGTTACCATCGGGGCTTCGTTGTTTCTTGGTGAACGCGTGGGTGTTCAACGCCTGTCAGCAACAGTAGCCGGATTTATCGGTGGTATGATCATTCTTGCGCCCTGGTCGGATGCATTTTCGATCCATGCACTGCTACCGGTCCTTGCCGCAGCATTCTGGGCTGCCACATCGCTTTTTACCAAAAAGCTGACAGGGCGGGAACCTGCTGAAACTGTAACTGTATTTCTTCTAATTCTGCTTACGCCAATCAATGCTGTACTAGCATTCTCCAGCGGTATTATCGTGCCTGCGGGAGATGCATTGTGGTTGATTATTTTTGCAGGCGTGATGACTGCTATCGCACAGTGGTTGATTGCTCTTGCCTATGCGACCGCCGATGCAACCTATGTCCAGCCATTTGACCACGTAAAATTGCCATTTAATGTGTTGGGTGGCTGGATTGTATTTGGGTATATGCCAGGTGGACAATTGTGGATAGGAGCAGCGCTGATTGTCGCGGCATCCCTTTTCATCATGCAGCAGGAAAAAAGACTTTCAGTTGTCTGAAATATGTTTGGTGGGCGCTTATGCGCTCACCTGTTTTCCCGTTCAATGGCGCGCCAGGCAATATCTTTACGATAAAATCCTTCAGGCCAGTCGATCGTCTCAATAAGTGCGTAGGCTGCTTTTTGCGCCTCGGTCACTGTTTCACCCAATGCGGTGACATTGAGAACACGACCGCCATTTGCCTGTAACTGCCCATTCTTCATTTTAGTTCCGGCATGGAATATACATGTGTCTGCTTCCCTATCAATTGCCGAAACGCCTCTGATTACGGTTCCTTTGTTATATTTTGCCGGATATCCATTTGCCGCCATAACAACTGAAACTGCTGTATCGGTGGACCAATTGACAGATTTCGTTTCCAGGTCGCCTTTGTGACATGAAATCATCAATTCGAGCATGTCACCTTTGAGGCGTTTCATCATGACCTGACATTCCGGATCACCAAACCGGACATTATATTCAATGAGTTGAGGTCCATTTTTGGTAAGCATCAACCCGGCGTACAAAACGCCTTTAAATGGAGCACCGAGAGCGGTCATTCCCTTGAGCGTTGGGTAAATGATACTTTCCATTGTAGTGTTAATGAGTTCGTCTGTCATCACGGGTGCCGGAGAATATGCGCCCATTCCACCTGTATTGGGCCCTGTGTCTCCTTCACCGACCTGTTTGTGATCCTGGGCAGTTGTCAGGGGTAGTGCTGATATTCCATCGGCAAGAACAAAAAAACTGGCTTCTTCCCCAACAAGCAATTCCTCAATGATAATTTCTGTACCAGCGTCGCCAAATGCGCCATCAAAACAATCTTTAACTGCAGCATTTGCGGTTGCCAGTTCCATGGCAATGGTCACCCCTTTACCAGCCGCAAGTCCATCTGCCTTTATTACCAGCGGGGCGCCCTTGAGATCCACATATGCAAGTGCATCCTGAACATTGGTGAAATGCCCGTAAGCTGCGGTTGGAATGTCATTTCTAGCGCAAAGTGTTTTTGTAAAATTTTTGGAACCTTCGAGCCGGGCAGCCGCTTTTGAAGGGCCAAAACAAGCGATGCCAGCTTTGTTGAGACTGTCTATCAATCCATCAACAAGCGGTGCTTCGGGCCCTACAACGACAAATGTGATATTCTGCAATTTACAAAAAACAATGACAGCGTCGTGGTTAAGAACGTCTACAGATACACAATCTGCAAATTGTGCGATCCCCGGGTTGCCAGGGGAAGCAAACAGTTTTGTAAGGCGAGGGGATGCAGAAATTGCATATGCCAATGCATGTTCACGGCCACCAGAGCCTATGAGCAGTACGTTCATTTAATCACCTCATTGTCGCAAGATGCCCGGGAGTTACCTGTGTTGATCCAAAAAAGCAACGGTCTTGCATCAAAAGGGCGACACGAGGTCACTATGCAAACGATCTGACTCTTAATGAGGAATGTTGCTTGACCTTTGTTCAGTGCCTTTCTAACCAGAAACGGGCACGTGACAGCGTTCAGAAGGAAATACAACATGAGTGATGGTGAAGTCAGTGACGCCAGTCCAGGAAACTGGATCGATAGTTACGCGCCCTGCTGGTTTCGTCCTTTTGCGCGCATGGCCCGGCTGGACCGCCCAATTGGCTGGCGATTATTGCTGTGGCCCTGTTGGTGGTCAGTGGCATTGGCGGTTGCATCGGATCCATCTTCCGATGCGTCTGCGTATTGGCAGGATATCCAGTATTTGATGCTGTTTTTTGTTGGTGCGGTTGTCATGCGGGGAGCAGGTTGTACGTGGAATGACATTGTTGATCGTAAAATTGATGCATTGGTGGAGCGAACACGTTCCCGACCATTGCCGTCCGGACAAATTACTGTTCGGGCAGCGGGTGTGTTCTTAACCTTGCAGGCACTCATTGGTCTGATCGTTCTTTTGCAATTTAATCGCTACACAGTTCTGTTGGGCCTATCCTCATTGCTGGTCGTGGCAATTTATCCGTTTATGAAACGTATTACACATTGGCCTCAATTTGTGCTGGGTCTCGCATTTTCATGGGGTGGAATGTTGGGTTGGACGGCCCATTTTGGGTCCCTGCACCCGGCAGCCATTGCCGTTTTTGCTGCTTCGGTTGTCTGGACAATTGGATATGACACAATATACGCACATCAGGATACTGATGATGATGAATTGATTGGCATAAAATCCACCGCGATGCTGTTCAAAGACAATACCAGGAACTGGCTTGTTGTATTTTACGGAGCCACCATTGCGCTGTTATCCCTCGCGGTTTTTCTCGCTGGTGTGGGAATGGCCGCCTATATAGGTCTTGGCATCGCCGCTCTGCATTTGGGCTGGCAGATTTTAGCGTTGGACATCGGGAACCCGGAAAAATGTTTGACCCTGTTTAAGGCCAATCGCTGGATGGGGTGGATGGTTTTTTTGGGATTTGTTATTGAAGGGCAGCTTTAGGCCCGGGGGCGGTTTCAGCGCGTTGGTATTTATGTGTTTTATATGCTGATTATGAATTGATTTGGATGATTTTGGGAGAACCAGATGGGGTGTTTCTAGCTTCTTGCAATGATCTCGCGACCTTGTTCTCTGGGTGTTTTACACATAACGCCCGATTTGCGGCGCACCAGGAAACGTGGCCGCCTTCTTGCAAACTCACCATACCTTCGTCTGGGCTTGACCTGTTGCACTTCAAGCATTCCCAAACGTTGATCAACCCTGATGACTTCGCCCATGTTCTCCATAAGCAAGGGCAAACCGGTTTTTCGGCCCCAACATCGCCAGTCTACGGAAGCATCTGCGAAATCGTCGGTCACAACCAATACGACTGACAAATCTGGATCAGGGTGTTTTAACTCAACACTGGCACAAGTTTCAGATAGATCGTCAGACGTTTCAAAACGGACACAAATACCTTCAAAATTCTCGATAGGTAAAACAAAGCGAGCACTAATTCCTGAAACGGGTAGAGCTTTTTTCAAAATCACCCGGGTATGATCTACGTATAGGGTGGCTTTGAGCGCTACCGAATGACGGCCTTTGGTCAGGTCTATTGTCATTGGTAGCGCAAAAGGATCGATCCTGTGACCAATGCTTTTCAAAGCCGGAGTGGCTTCCCTCTGTTTTGGAAGTGATTGACGCCTCACATGCCTCTCCTTCGAGCCCCGTTATTCGAGGTCTTCAGGGGTGAGATTACAGATTGATTTGCAAAATGCGCTTAAGAGACGAGGTTAAAAAAGTGTGATTTTTTATAGGGTTAGCAAAACGTAACCAGTTAGTTAAATGTTTGTTGACTTATTGGACCAAAATACTGGCCTTGCTTGCCCCAAATAAAATCGTCAGGCTCGGGACTTGAGTAAAACTGATTCCGTGAACGGATAGAAAAATGACGTCAGCTATGGAAAATTCTGAAATTGATCAATCAAGCCTGCTGGATCGTGCAGCAGAGCTCGTCGAGGCTGCTGCAAAAGCGGGGGCTGACGCCTGTGACGCTATTTCGGTACGTTCCCGATCATTGGGTGTGTCTGTTCGGAATGGCAAAATTGAAACGGTGGACAGCTCCGAAAATGATGCGATATCGCTACGGGTTTTTGTGGGCAAAAAGAAAGCAAGCATATCTGCCAATACATTTGATGATATTGAAAGCCTGGCGCAACGTGCGGTAGCCATGGCACGTGTTTCTCCTGATGATCCCTATGCCTGCCTTGCTGACAAAGACCGGCTTGCAACAAGTTTTCCGGATCTGGAATTACTGGATAACACAATACTTGGTGCCGACAAGCTTGGCGAAATGGCATTGGCAGCAGAAGAAGCTGCTATGAATGTGGAAGGTGTGAGTAAATCCGGTGGCAGTGGTGCGGGCGAAAGCCTTGGTGGAGTTGTCCTTGCAACCAGTCACGGTTTTTCAGCATCATATCAATCTTCTCACTATTCCTGTTCCATGACCGCGGTGGCCGGTGACGGTGTTTCGATGGAGCGTGATTATGATTACACTGTTGCCAACCACGCGGCAGACTTGAAAGATCCGCGGGTGATTGGTCAAAGTGCCGGCGATCGCACTGTTGCACGAGTTGATCCAAAAACCGTCAATACAGGACGAATGAAAGTCATCTATGATCCCCGCGTTGCCACCAGTTTGATCGGCCATTTGTCGGGAGCGATCAATGGTGCCGGTATCGCTCGTAAAACAAGTTTCCTGAAGGACAAACTTGGTAAGCGGATTTTTCGAAGCGGTATCCGAATTACGGATGATCCACTAATTGTGCGCGGGTTGGGGTCGCGGCCTTTTGATGGCGAAGGTGTTGTGAACGAGGCCTTTGATCTTGTCACTGATGGCGTGCTGCAAACATGGCTGCTGGATAGTGCGACAGCGGCAGAACTTGGGCTTAAAACAAATGGCCGGGCTTCAAGATCCGGAGCCAACCCGTCTCCGTCCGGGACCAATATTGATTTATTACCAGGTGATAGAAGCCCGGATGACATGATCAATGATGTCGGTGAAGGCTTGTACATTACTGATCTCATTGGGCATGGTGTAAATGGACTTACCGGGGATTATTCCAGAGGCGCATCCGGGTTTATGATCAGGGATGGAAAAATTGCTGAAGCCGTCAGCGGGTTTACTATTGCTGGTAATCTAATTGATATGTTTGCCGAACTCGAACCTGCCAATGATTTTGTCAGGGAACGGTCTATTAATTCACCTACAATCTACCTGGGAGAACTTGCTGTTGCAGGCCAATGATTTGGGTGGAATTCCCGGGCGTGAGACGCATTTGCTAATTGAAGCTGCGCTTGAAGCCGGAAAGATAGGTCTGTCTTATTTTGGCAAGGACCCTCAAGTGTTCCTCAAGGAAGGAGGTTCACCTGTCACAGAAGCTGACCTTGCTATCAATACTTACCTTGAGAAAAATCTCCGGGATAATATGCCTGACTATGGGTGGTTATCCGAGGAAACCGAAGACAATCTCATTCGTCTTGAACAGCAAACAGTTTTCATCATTGATCCAATAGACGGTACACGAGCGTTTATGGAAGGACGTGACGAATGGTGCGTCAGTATTGGACTGGTGACAGGGGGAAGACCTGTCGCAGGAGTGCTGTATGTACCTGTCAGGCAGGAATTAATCTGGGCAGAAAAGAACAAGGGAGCCTGGTGCAACGGAAAACGCCTTGAAATAAAGAAGTACACATCCTTGCAAGGTTTGTCCTTTGCCATCCCGCGCGGTTTACAGAAAAGCGGGTTGATTGAAAAACTCGGGGCGACTTCTTTGCCGCCCGTCAGGTCTCTGGCATACAGATTGGCAATGGTTGCACTAAATACCACGGCGGGAAGTATCTCGGGCAAGAATGCGCATGATTGGGACATAGCAGCTGCCGATCTAATTGTAGAAGAATCGGGTGGTCGGTTAATTAATTTGCAGGGAGAGATGGTACAATATAATAAACCCGATCTGCGACATCCGGCTCTTATTGCAGCAGGTGATTTACTTGCCGAAAATATTCGTAGTGTTTTGCTGGATACAAATCTGGCTCGCCACTTGTAATACAAGGGGCATGAGGTTACGCAGGGGATTACGGAGCCTGATGGAGGCTCGAACCAATCTGGAGTATTTCTGATGGAAAATAATCAGGAAAAACAATTGCTACATCTTGTTTTCGGTGGTGAGCTTGAAGACCTGGATGGTTGTGAATTCAGGGATTTGTCTGCTTTGGATATAGTGGGTATATACCCCAATTATGCTGAGGCTTTTGCTGTGTGGAAATCAAAAGCTCAATCATCAGTCGATAACGCGCAGATGCGCTATTTTATTGTTCACATGCATAAATTGCTGGACCCCACTTCCGCTTGATTTTGTTTGTGGCTTTCCTAAAGCCGGTGACGTATAAAGATTTAGTGGAAATAGACAGCACAAGATATTTGATGCTGTGAGGTATGCGTATTGCAGACGTTTGATTGGTCAAATGCTGATTTTACATTCCTCAAGAAATTGATATTTCAGGATAAAATGTTCCAGGGTCTAAAGCTAACTACCGGAACTACAAGCAACAAGGATGGTTGCCTGGATTCGGTCTTTGGCTGTTTTTTTGATCCGGGTTCTGTTTTGGACGTGGCAAATTTATTCGGCGAAATGTCATGAAGAAGTTGTTCAAGTCGAAATTTTTCCAGCACATTGCAGGTAAATTGATTGCCTGGTATTTGAAGCTGGTTTACCTGACCAGCCGCATCAAATGTTATCCTGACAATCCATACGCAAACGCAGCGGAATTGAAACCGTTTATTCTTGCCATGTGGCATGGCCAGCATTTTATGGTTTCGTTTATGAGGGCTGCAGGACATGACATTCGTGCGTTGGTATCCCGTTCGGCAGACGGTACTATTAATGCAGTCGCACTTGAAACACTTGGTGTCAAAACTATCAGAGGTTCCGGCGGACGAAATCGGCACAAAACGATCTCCAAGGGTGGCGTAAGTGGCTTGTTGGCCATGCAAAAAGCCCTGGCCAGCGACATATCAATAGCCATGACGGTCAATATCCCACATGGTGAAGCGCGCCAAGCCGGAGCAGGCGTAGCGATGCTTGCCAAAATCTCGGGGTGCCCGGTTATTCCAGTGGCGTTTGCAACGCGTCACAGAGTTGATTTTGACACATGGGACAAGGCATCATTAAATTTGCCGTTTGGAGCTGCGGGGTTTGTTGTCGGCAAACCGGTTTTTGTTGACAATGACGCAGACGATCTTGCGATCGAAGAAGGGCGGAAGCAAATTACCGCCGAACTTGAGAGCGTGACGGGCAAAGCCTATGAACTTGCCGGAGGGCAATATAGAACATGACGGACCGCCTGGGACATGCGTATTTTCGAATTTACCGGGCAGTGTCTCGTGTTGTGCAGCCAGCTGCAGGTCTGATCGTTAAAAACCGTCTCAAGGCCGGCAAGGAAGATCCGGACAGGTATCGTGAAAAACTGGGACAGTCTGGTCTCGAACGACCTGCCGGTGTTCTTATCTGGGTGCATGCAGCCAGCGTTGGGGAAACCAACGCAATTCTGCCCATGTTGTCGCATCTGCAGGAAACAGGTGCCCGTGTACTGTTAACGACGGGAACGCTTACATCTGCTTCAATTGCAAAAACCCGGATGCCGCATGGCGCGATGCATCAGTTTATGCCTTTTGATTTTCCGAAATTTGTGGAGCGGTTTCTTGATTTTTGGAAACCCGACCTGGCTATTTTTGTCGAAAGCGAGATTTGGCCAAACACCATCTTTTCCCTGCGCAAACGCAAGGTCCCTATTGTACAAATTAACGGGCGGATGTCCGACAGATCGTTTACCCGGTGGCAAAAAATACCGGCTTTTTCAAGAGCAGTATTTGGTGCAATTACACTTTGTATGGCGCGTGGCAAAGAAGACAGCGAACGTTTTATCGCGCTGGGTGTGCCTGGAGTTTCCATTACAGGAAATTTGAAATTTGATGTGCCACCACCCGAGGTCAATCGGGAACAACTGGAATATTTGCGCGGGTTGATTGGCCGCCGCCCCGTTTGGCTTGCGGCCAGCACCCATCCCGGTGAAGAAGATATGGTGGTGGACGTACATCGTATGATGCTGGCCCGGATGCCTGATTTGTTGACAATTATTGTACCAAGGCATCCAGGTCGTGGTCCTGAAATCCGGACTGGTCTTGGTGTTCGGGCGCAAGCACTGACGTTGCGCAGTGAAGGTGCGGTTCCCGATGAGGCCTGCAGTATTTATTGCGCCGACACTCTGGGTGAACTTGGCCTATTTTACAGTCTGTGTTCGGTGGCATTTCTGGGTGGCTCTCTAATTGAACATGGTGGGCAGAACCCTATCGAAGCAGCAAGACTTGGATGTGCTGTCATTCATGGTCCCCACACACAGAATTTTCGCGAGATTTATGACAATCTGAATAAATCCGGCGCGGCCGAAAAGGTGCTTTCCCGTGGAGATCTTCATAGAGCTGTTCAAAATTTACTGAGTGATCCTAACAAAGTGCACCTGCGTAAGGAACGGGCTTTGGAAACGCTACAACCATTCTCGGGTGCACTCGATCGTTCCCTGATGGCCATGCAACCGTTGCTCAAGCCGATAGCCATTGATGCTGCGTTAAATGGTGCGCATTATCATGGCCATCATCCATGAAAACACCAGCATTCTGGTATGTTGTATCAGATTGGCGTTCCTTCGTTCTTGCTTTGCCCGCATGGTTATACGGGCTTGTCACCGCGAAACGGATGGCATTAAAACCTCGATTTCAATCCAGGATTCCCGTAATTTGTGTCGGTAATTTTACCGCAGGGGGAGCAGGTAAAACACCGGCTGCAATGGCGATTGCCAAAATTCTTGTAAAAATGGGGAAGACGCCGGTTTTTCTCACCCGCGGATTTGGCGGGTCTTTGACTGGTCCGATCGAAGTCAATCGATCAAGGCACAAAGCCAGCGAAGTTGGTGATGAAGCCTTGCTACTCGTGAACATTGCCCGAACTATTGTTGCACAGGATCGTGTTGCGGGAGCCAGGCTGGCGGAAACATTGAATGCTGATTGTATTGTGATGGATGATGGATTGCAGAACCCGCATTTGTTCAAGGATCTGCGATGTGTTGTTGTTGATGGAGATGCGGGCTGGGGAAATGGATATTGTGTGCCTGCCGGGCCTCTACGTGCACCACTGGCCGTACAATGGCGTCATACTGACTTGCTCATTATCGTTGGTGAGGGCGCAATGGTTGAAAGCCTTCTAATGCAAGCTGCAACCGAAGGGGTGCCGGTACTCGGTACAAAACTGGTGCCGGACTTGGAAATTCTGAACAAAGCAAATACATGGGTAGCGTATGCGGGTCTCGGTATGCCGGAGAAATTCTTCAGGTTTCTCAAACTTCATGGATTTACACTTGCCTCAAGCCAGGCATTTGGGGACCACCATATTTATCGGGATGAGGATGCTCAACTTTTAGTATCCATGTCTAAAAAATCTGATGCACAACTTGTTACAACAGCCAAGGATGCGGTGAAACTGACTGGAAGCCCGGCTCTTGATGCGCTTGGCAAAAAATCATGTGTTTTGAGAGTTGAATTGAAAGTGGCAGGTGGAGATACGCTTCTTGAAAACCGTTTGGCAAAATTGTTTGAATCCGCCAACAACACTGGCCCCTGTCACTGAATGTTATGTTTTATAGCGTCGGTTTCAATATAACGCTGATATGCGACTTCAGCTGAAGCATAGGCTTCCTGTCTTGATACACACCAGTATTTAAGTTCATCCAGCGGAATGACCCGATTTGTAACGGCACAAATAACATGTGTTCCCCCTGACTTGACTTCATAGTCACCGTCAAGGAAATTCAGGATGGCAGTCTTGCCTCCGGGTGGTATGCCAAGAGATTTCATTTGTTGAGTTCCTGCTGTGAAGTTGTGGACCCTATAAGGTCCGGTGTAAGTTGCCAAGGGGCCGTGAATTATCCAGCGCTCGCGCTTTTACCCGAAGAAAAAGGATTGAGACCCGCACTCCAGACTGGCGGCTTTAGTCCGGCTGAAGGGGGGGAACCATCCAGTTTTCCGATGACACGGAAACACAGAATAATGGCCACAATTCCAAACATGGCAACTCCCAGAAACTGGCCAAGCATGACACCTTTCGCTCCGGCGATCTGAGCGCCCACCCAAACAAAGGGAATTGTACCCAGGGTTGAACGGCCCCAGTTTATGACCGTGGAATAAGTCGGGAAACCAAGGTTATTGAATGCGGCGTTGGCGACAAACATCATCCCCTGGAAAATTCCTGTACCTGCAACGATTGTGCAGAAAAAGATTATCAAATCACGCATATCACCAGTGGACTGGAATGCATCGGCTATTACTTCAGCTAATAGTGCCAGGACTGCCCAAATAACCAGAGTGTAGATTGTCATGAAAATTAGACTGTCGACCAGAACACGGCGAACCCTGTCAAATTGTTTCGCTCCAAGGTTTTGACCAAATATCGGTCCCACCGCTCCCGAAAGTGCAAAGAAGGCAGCAAATGAAATCGGGATCAATCGGCCAACAACTGCCCAGCCTGCAACTGCATCATCTCCATAGGGTGCCATTGAAGCTGTTACCCAGGCGTTGCCGACCGGCGTGGCAACATTGGTGAGTATTGCCGGGATAGCAATGCCAAGAAGAGCTTTAAAGTCCTCCCTGAAGTGTTTCGGATCTGGTAGGCCAACAAGATTATGAACCTTTGCCGCCCAATACAGGCCGAGAAAAGCCATAATGAAGCGGGATATGACCGAGGCAACAGCGGCGCCGGTGACCCCCATATCCAGCCCAAATATGAGGAATGGATCAAGGACGGCAGTGACAAGGCCTGCGATCAGGGTCACAAACATTGAACGACGACCGTCACCCGCTGCCCGGAGTGAGCCCGAAGCTGTCATGCCAATGCCCATAATTGGCAATGAAGGTACAACAATTTCTAAAAAATGTGTTGCAACAGCAAGTGTTTCGCCTTTTGCCCCGATCATGGTCAGGAGCTCGGGGATGAAAATATAGGTCGCTGCAGATACCATACTCAAAAGAATGAATGACATCACCATTGCAGTTCCGGCCCTGGAACGGGCCTGATCCCTGTTTTCTTCCCCCAGTGACCTTGATACAAGGGCTCCCGCCGCGATCATAATACCAATCGAAATTGATATATTGAAAAACACCAATGTTCCTGCAAAACCGATTGCTGCTGCAAGCTCCGCTTCACCCAACAGAGAAATGTAATAAAGGTTGGCAAAATCAACGAGGAACAAACCCAGCAATCCCACAGAGCCGGTAACTGTCATGGTGATGACATGGCGCATGGTTGAGC
>JAESRR010000034.1 GCA_016764535.1 Cohaesibacteraceae bacterium
TTTGATTGAAGCTGAAGACGCATTGTCCTGGGCTTCGAACCTTCGCCCCAAAGCTTTCCTTCATTTGCAAAAAAAATACGCCTATCTCTTGCAACAAATGCTCAATGCGTTGCCGCTCGTATCCATATATATGCTTCTGGCCCTTGCATATTCGTTGATCTATGGCCTGACCAATCGCATCAACCTTGCATTTGGCGATTTGGCAGTTGTTGGAGGTTTTGCATCCCTTTCGGCAATCACATTGTTGTCCGGTATTTCCATATTTTTACATCCCGTGCTGCTGATCGGATTTGGGGCATTGTTCGCTTTGATCAACGGTTGCATCACCGGTTATCTTTCGGGTTCACGCATTTTTCTGCCATTATCAAAAGGTTCCAGTCAGCCAGTGCTCGTTGCATCAATTGGTCTTGCCATTGCTTTGCAGGAAGGCATGCGGTTGATATTTGGAAATGGGGACCACTGGATCGCACCACTATTCTCCAATCCCCTTTTGATATCGGATGGCCCATTTGACGTTGTCATAACTCCCATGAAGGTAATCGTCATTGTTGCTGCCATTTCCATTTCTACAATGACCCTGGTTCTGATGAAACGCACCCAATTCGGGCGCAACTGGCGCGCCGTCAGTGACGATAGTTTTACAGCAGAATTGATGGGCGTGTCTCCGCGACGAATTGGTGTGCAAACATTTTCATTTGCAACAATGCTGGCAGCTCTTTCAGGTTCCGCTATCCTTTTCCAATACGGACAGCTTGGTTATTACCTTGGTTTGATGATTGGACTAAAGGCGCTGATTGCAAGTATTATTGGCGGGATCGGATCTCCCACCGGGGCAATTCTGGGTGCATTGATTATCGGGTTTGGTGAAACTATGTGGTCAGCATATTTACCTCTGGCCTACAGGGATGTCGCAGTGTTATCACTGCTGATCATTGTACTTGTCCTGCGACCAACAGGACTTTTGGGTCTTGCAGTTCGCTATCAAACAGACAGGCCCTGAGCATTTCTGGAATCTCCATCATTATGTGCGTTAATTGAACACGGTTGGTAATCTGGAAACCGATAAATGAATTCTGTAATACCCAATTTACATGGCATTGAGCTTGCCGCTCGTGAAATGTCTGGAACCGTCACGCGGACAGCATGTTTGGCTGCACCAAAATTGTCCTCCATGACTGGCGCAAGTGTTTTTGTAAAATACGAAAACATGCATGTGACCACTGCGTTTAAGGAAAGAGGCGCTTTCATCAAGCTAAATAATCTTACTCTTGAAGAAAGACAAAGCGGTGTAATAGCAATGTCCGCCGGCAATCATGCACAAGCCGTTGCCTATCATGCGTCCCGAATGAATATCCCATCACTCATTGTGATGCCAGTATCAACTCCGTTTGTAAAAGTTGCTGCAACAGAGAATTTTGGTGCCAAAGTAATTTTACAGGGAGAGACAGTTCAGGAATCGGGGGAAATTGCGCTTGAAATAGCCAGGCAGGATCACCTTACATTTGTCCATCCATTTGATGATTTTCATGTCATTCGCGGTCAGGGAACCATCGGTTTGGAAATGTTGCAGGATGTACCCGAACTGGACGTAATCCTTGTACCAATTGGCGGAGGCGGGTTAATTTCAGGTGTCGGAATTGCCGCAAAAGCGATGAAACCGGATATTGAAATTGTTGGTGTTGAAGCTGTTTCATATCCTAGCATGTATAACGCATTGAACGACAAACAACTGGATTGTGGCGGGCAAACTCTAGCAGAGGGAATTGCTGTCAAAAAGGCCGGTATTTTAACCGCGGCAATTACAAAAAACATTATTTCCGACATTGTTCTTGTGTCCGAAACTGATCTGGAACAAGCCGTAAATGCATTCCTCACGATACAAAAAACCATGGCAGAAGGTGCTGGTGCGGCCGGGCTTGCCGCATTGATGGCTAATCGTGACAGGTTTTTGGGAAAAAATGTCGGCCTCATTTTATGTGGTGGCAATATAGATCCAAGAATATTGTCTTCAATCATGGTTCGTGAACTGGCTCGTGAAGAAAAAATTGTACAGTTGCATATCGAAGTCCCGGATCGCCCGGGTGTATTGGGTGAGATCGCCTCGATTATCGGTTCGGAACGGGCAAATATTCTCGAAGTGCACCATCAGCGCATGTCGCTCAAGGTTTCTGCCAAAGGTGCATTTGTTGATATATCTATTGAAACAAGGGATGGAGAACATGCACGCCATGTCATGCGCAAATTGCATGAAAATGGTTTTGCAAATAATCGGGCATGAATGTTTTATTGTGTTCTGTTTACCCGTGCCACTTGTACAAGACGGTCAGGATCACCAGTTGTTACATACATAAACCCAACATTCGGAGACGACCGGTGAGCAACACTCAATCCCATGCAAGCAACACAATCCGTGAGCAGGCATTTGATCCAGAATCCCATCCATATCTATTTGACGGCATTCGTTCGCGTCGAATTATTGCATGGATAATTGACGGTGTTGTTCTTGGTATTCTGATTGGTGTTGTTTTATTGCTGACTGGTATCATGACATTGGGGATTGCGTGGTTATTCAGCTGGATCATCGGGCCGATTGTCACTTTTGGATACATTGTCACCACATTGGGCGGGCCACGCTCCGCGACTATTGGCATGCGGGTGATGGGTCTTGAATTGAGGACATGGCAGGGAGCGAAAATGAACCCTGCCCTTGCAGCCATTCACTTTGTATTGTTTTATGTGTGTTCTGCTGTTTTGACGCCACTGGTGCTTTTGGTATCGCTGTTTTCAAGCAGAAAACGGCTGTTGCATGATATAATTCTGGGGACTGATATGCTTGATGCCCGGGTGTTGCGTGAACTTGAGGTATCACAGGCCTAGGCAGATGTCGGTTTGATTCTGATTTGACCCGATATCGCTTTCTGACCAGGTGCAGATAACAGATAAAGGGGCGGCATGGGATCAGGAATTGACATCCATATGATGCTTACGATGGTCATAATTATTGTGACCATCTGTGCATATGCTGCCGAACGGGTCTCAATCGAAGTAATTTCAATTGCTTCCCTGTGCGCATTTCTTGTTTTATTCACCGCCTTTCCCTATACAACTTCTTCAGGCGATCAGATAACACCCGAACAATTGTTATCAGGTTTTGCCAATCCCGCGCTCATAACAGTTCTATCATTGCTAATCGTTGGACAGGCACTTTTTCAGACGGACGCTCTGGAAAGACCGGCAACAATTTTGGCCAAAATGGGCAAAAAATCCGGTTGGATTGCATTTGTTGGTGTTTATCTTATCGCTGCGCTATTTTCCGCTTTTATCAACAACACGCCTGTTGTGGTTATGCTTTTACCCATTGTTGTGGCAATTGCAGCCGGGCAACGCCTTTCAACTTCAAAAGTACTGATGCCGCTTAGTTTCATCACCATTCTTGGCGGTATGACAACACTCATTGGCTCATCTACAAATCTACTGGTTGCGAGCTCGGCTTTAAAATTTAGCGGTCTTGAACTTGGTTTTTTTGATCTAACAGGTATTGGATCAATGATGTTCGCAATCGGCGCTGTTTACGCGCTGTTCATCATGCCCAGATTGCTAAAACCCAGACAATCAATGGCCGATGAAATAAAAGGTGGCACAGGCAAACAATTTATTGCCCAGATACCGATTACGTATGATCACCCACTCGTCGGTACCGAAGCTGTGTCCGGACTATTTCCGGCATTTAAAGACATGACTGTCCGGCTTATTCAGCGGGGAGAACATCCTTTCCTTCCGCCGTTTGAAAATTTGAGTCTGCAGCCGGGCGATGTGGTTATTGTGGCTGCTACCCGCCAGGCTTTGACCAAAGCCCTTGCCGGAGGGAAAGCCGGAATTCCGGCATCCGAGGATGATGATACAGAAAACAATATACCTCCACCCGATTTTACACTGGCAGAAGCAATTGTTCCTCCCGGATCTCGCCTGATCTCCAGAACAGTTGAACAAGCCGGTTTCCGGTCTGAAACCGGCTGCGTTGTTTTGGGGATTCAACGACGAAACAGAATGCCCAGAATGGCAATGAACCATATTCGCCTTGAAGCAGGTGACGTACTGCTGGTGGGGGCTCCACGGGCTTCCATTGAAGGACTACGTGCCAATCGGGACCTGCTCCTTGTTGAGTTTTCAACGGCTGACGTCCCTCACCGTCCCTTTGCGCCACGTGCTCTGGTAATTTTTGCCTCTACCGTAATTGCGGCTGCAACAGGTGTTGTACCAATTGTAACGGCTGCTCTTGGTGGCGCCTTCCTTATGATCGCGAGTAATTGTCTTAATTTGCGTCAGGCAGGACGCGCCTTTGACGGTCGCATCATGTTGCTTATCGGCGCATCTTTGGCAAGTGCTGTCGCGCTGGAAAAAACAGGGGGAGCTGAATTGATTGCCGGTGCCGTCGTGGATGCGATGGCCGGACAATCTGTGGCATTTCTGTTATCGGGATTATTCCTGCTCATCGCTGTGATGACAAATATTCTGTCCAACAATGCAACAGCCGTTTTGTTTACGCCCATTGCCCTGTCCATCGCCGCGCAAACCGGGCAGGATCCGGTACCGTTTGTGGTTTGTGTCATCATTGCCGCAAATTGTTCCTTTGCCACTCCAATTGGTTATCAAACAAATTTGCTCATCATGGGACCCGGCCACTACCGATTTTCCGATTTCTTTATTGCGGGTATTCCATTGGTAATTCTGATATGGTTGTCGTTCAGCATTATTGCACCCTGGTACTACGGGCTGGTATAGCCGCTACTATTATTGATGAGGCGACGAACTTTGTCCCACATTCCGACTGACATACCGCAGTTCTATCTAACGTCACCTTCTCCTTGTCCATATCTGGATGGCAGAGAGGAACGGAAGGTTTTTACCCATCTGGTTGGTGAGGACGCAAAAGCCCTCAACGACATGCTGACACAAGGTGGATTTCGTCGCAGCCAGAATATTGCGTATCGACCGGCTTGCGATAGCTGCAAGGCTTGCAAATCCATTCGTGTCGATGTTGCAAATTTTCAACCATCCAAAAGTCATCGCAGGGTAATCAAAAAAAATCGCGACATCATCCCGATTTCAGTTGGACCCTGGTCAACCAATGAACAATATTCTATTTTTCGAAGCTACCTTGAAGCCCGCCACAGCAAAGGTGGCATGGCAAATATGTCCGTAATGGAATATTCGATGATGATTGAAGAAAGCCATGTTGATACGGGTGTGATTGAATACCGGTACAGAGATGCCGATAGCGGCGTTACACAAAAAAGCACCGGCAAGCTTGTCGGTGTTGCACTCACTGACCAAATGTCTGACGGCCTGTCGATGGTTTATTCTTTTTATGATCCCGAACTTGCTACCAGAAGCCTGGGTACATTGATGATCCTGGATCATATTGATCGGGCAAGACACCTTGGCGTTCCTTACCTATATTTGGGGTATTGGGTTAAAGATTCATCGACTATGGATTATAAGGCGCGTTTTCGTCCGCTTGAGGTTCTCGGTTCCAGGGGATGGCAAAGCAATATATGAGAACTAATTTCAATTGAAAAACCTTTATGATTAAAGTTTTTGGCAGTGCTTTCAAGCTGATCGCCGATCTAATCCGTTTGGGAATTTGCGCCGCCATTCTGCTTTTAACTTTGATTCAGGTGGCGGGATTATTGGGTTACTGGTTTGTATTACTGGATAGCGTAAATCATTTTCAGCCGTTTTGGATGGTGGGTAGTCTTTTCCTTTTCACTGCAGTTTTGATGTTCTTTGTGGTTGGAAAGATCCGCAATTTGCTAATTGGTATTCTGGCGTGTTGTTTCTCGGCAGGGTTGCTCCTGACCGGACCGGATCTGATTAAAAAATTTATTGCCCCCCCGATATTGGAAATGCCTTCCAAAATTCAATTAAAAGTAATGACATTCAATCTTTGGGCTGCAAACGATCAGCAAATCGAAATGAAGGACTATATTTTTAAAGAGAACCCCGATGTGATTATGTTTCAGGAATTCGTCGGGCGAAACCGCAGGCTCTCGAAATTGCTGGATTCTAAATATCGGTATCAACATAATTGTATTTCAAAAAAAGCAAAACGTTGCGCACTGGCGGTTTTCTCCAAACATCCACTGGGCAAAGTGGAGATCAGACAACCGATTGGTGCGCGTCGCAACAACAGGTTCCATGGATATTCACTGGTAACAAATGTTGTAATCAAAGGTGCCGATCCGATCATCCTGATTACAACGCATCCAGACTGGCCATTACCGCAGCCATTTCAACGTGCTGAACTTGATGATTTGTCGAACTGGATAAAGCTCCAGGGTACAAAACGCGTCATCGTTGCCGGCGACTTTAATTCAACTTCCTGGTCGTTTGAACTATCGCGCTTCAAAAACAGATCCGGGCTGGTTCGACATTCAATGGCGATCATGACATATCCCAAAATTCAGTTTCATCCAAAACTCGACAAGCTCGTTCCGTTTGCGTTTCTTCCGCTTGATCATGTGTTTTCGAGCAAGGATTTGCCGCTCGTTTCAATTAAGCGGGGATTGCCCACGGGTTCGGACCACTATCCGATAATCGCCGAGTTTATCATCGGAATTCGCTAATATCCGGACAAACAATGAAACTCTGTGAACCTATTTCTCTCCAGGTTCACCAAATTTGTTATTCCGGGGGAAGCCCTTTGGTGGCAGTCTGCCAGACTGTGCACGAACACCCGTCCAGTCGCCCAGCTCATCCAGGGATCGCCTGTAACTACGTCCAGAACTATCATGCCAGACCAGACCATCAGCAGCTTTGAAAACCTTGATATCCGAAATTCCACCATCTTTATAATTCTGCAATTTCACACCCCTGCCCTTATTCATTTCAGGGATCTGATCAAGTGGAAACAGGAGTAGTTTTCTGTTTTCGCCGATCACTGCAACATGATCTCCGACCGATATCGCAGCCAGTTTTGCTTCGTGCGGGCTCGTTACATTCAGAACCTGTTTGCCCTTTTTGGTGTTGGCAATCATATTGTCTTCAAGAACAACAAATGCTCTGCCATCGGTCGAGGAAAGAACCCGTTTACGACCTGGTTTGTGAACAAAAACCTCGACAATGTCGACATCCGGGTCCATGTCAATCATCACACGCACAGGTTCACCATGGCCACGGCCTCCGGGTAAACCATCAGCCACCAACGTATAAAACCGGCCATTGGTGGCCATAAGAAGTAGTTTATCGATGGTTTCTGCGTGAAACGAAATGTTCAGTTTATCACCGGTTTTGAATGAAAGCGCCGATATATCCTGATTGTGACCCTTCAGTGTTCTTATCCAGCCAAGTTCTGAAATTACAACAGTTATAGATTCACGTTCAATCAATGCCTGTTGAATGGTTTCCAGATCAACGGTCGAGGCCTTGCCAAATTGCGTACGCCTCTCCCCCAGGTCAGTATTGGGACCAAATTTTTTATACAATTCCCGAATTTGACGCGAAATGGTTTTCCACTGCAGTTTGTCCGATCCGAGAAGTTCGAGGATTTCCAGTCGTTCTGTTTCAAGCTTTCCGTGCTCGGTTTGAATTTCAACTTCCTCGAGCTTGCGCAAGCTCCGCAATCGCATATTCAAAATGGCTTCGGCCTGAATATCTGATAGAGAAAACGTACTCATTAATAACTTTTTGGGTTCGTCTTCATAACGAATAATACGAATAATCTCATCGAGATTTAGATAAGCAATCAAATACCCGGCAAGTATTTCCAGTCGATGTTCAATTTTYCCGAGGCGATGTCTGGAGCGACGAACCAGAACTTCTTTTCGATGATCCAGCCATTCTCTTAAAACCTGGCCAAGKCCAATRACATTGGGAACCGAYCCGCGWGAAAGTACATTCATATTCATGGAAAATCTGGATTCAAGATCGCTCAGTTTAAATAGCGATTCCATCAACAGTTCAGCGTCCACCTGGCGGGATTTTGGTTCCAGAACAATACGAATATCTTCCGCAGATTCATCACGAATATCAGTAAGAAGAGGTACTCTTTTGGAAGTTATCAGATCCGCGATACGTTCGATCAATCGGGATTTTTGGACCTGGTACGGAATTTCAGAAACAACAATCACGTATGAGCCGCGTGACTGCGCCTCCTTCTCCCACTTCGCGCGAATTCTAAAACCGCCGCGACCTGTTCGATAGGCCTCAATGATATGATCCGTGTTTTCAATAATTGTCCCACCGGTTGGAAAATCCGGTCCCGGCACAAGATCAACGAGTTCCTCAACAGTAGCTGTGGGTTTTTTTATTAAAAATAATGCAGCTTCACACAGCTCTGCGACATTATGCGGAGGGATGGAGGTCGCCATTCCGACGGCAATTCCGGTTGCGCCATTTGCCAGCAAATTGGGAAAGTTAGCGGGCAAAACAACCGGTTCGTCTTCTTCGCCATCATAAGTCTCGCGAAAATCAATGGCATCTTCATCAATGCCTTCGAGCAACCGGCCCGCAACTTCGGTCATACGTGCTTCTGTGTAACGCATGGCGGCGGCATTATCGCCATCAACGTTTCCGAAATTCCCCTGGCCGTCAACCAATGGGTACCGAACAGAAAAATCCTGCGCCAGTCTTACAAGTGCGTCATAAATCGATTGATCGCCGTGTGGGTGATATTTACCCATCACATCACCAACCACTCGTGCTGATTTTTTAAACGAAGATCCCGGATCCAGTTTGAGTTGACGCATTCCAAAAAGGATGCGCCTGTGAACCGGTTTTAATCCATCGCGTACATCAGGCAGTGCCCGGTGCATAATTGTTGACAACGCATAAGCCAGATAACGCTCTTCGAGCGCCTCGCGTAGATTTACACTTTCAACATGACCATCAGTTTGTAGCTCATTTCCCATGGGATTTGATTAACTGCAACATTTGATTCGTGCAATCCGCAATCGGTTATTGGCAGAAACCCTAAACCTTGGGATCGCCAGACAATGCTTTTTCAAGGCTATTGATGAACGAAATCCTCGAATCCGGCTCCCGAATTCCGCGTGGCACGTAAACATGGCGATCAAGAAAATATCCGGTCATGCGAAATCCGGAAAATATCTGTGTCATATCCGGGGCAGACGAGGTGCGATTTGCTGTAAGCATCACAGGCAGGGGCAACAWACGATCATGATATGGTTTGCCGGATTGACGACATACAGCACATCCCGATTTTGGTGAAACATAAACCAGATCATCCAATTGACCGGTATCAACACAGGATTTCAAATTTAATCCGAAACCAAGTTCACCGAGGATTTCAACTTCCAGGCGCACAACAAGCTCCGCCAACATCACCGGGGATTGTAGTTCTTCAATAATTACGCCCAGCGCCGGATAGAGGCTTTTACCAGGCTCTCTTTCAGGCAAATATCTAAACAGTGCCGCAGTGCATTGAAATCCGTRCAGGCTCACGGCACTGTTCATTACCGAGACAGCATTGGCCTCCAGCAATTCAACCGAAAAATTCCCCAAATGTTCTTCAAGTCGAGCTCTCCAGGTCAATTGAACCAAATTACCTGGTTGAATCACGGAATGCATACGCTTTGAGCGACCTCCCCTCACCAATCCCGACCTGCGGCCATGGTTTGGGGTATAGACTTCAAGAACAACCGAACTTTCGCCCTGACGTCGGGCGCCAAGGACTATTCCAATATCTTGCCAGTCCATAATATGCCTGTCATTTTATCTCGGAAATTCCAGTCCCATTTCACGATAACGCTCGGGGTCATCGATCCAGCGTTCACGTACCTTGACGAATAGAAACAAATGGACTTTCTTTTCAAGGACTGCACAGAGTTCCTTGCGAGACGCCATGGAAATATCGCGAATTGTCGCGCCTTTTTTCCCCAGCACTATTTTCTTTTGATTTTCCCGCTGAATGTAAACCACCTGTTCAATACGAACGCTGCCATCCTTGCGATCTTCCCATTTTTCTGTTTCCACCGTTGAAGAGTATGGCAATTCCTCGTGCAGACGTAAAAACAGCTTTTCTCGTGTAATCTCGGCTGCAAGTTGGCGCATCGGCATATCGGATACGACATCTTCGGGATAATGCCATGGACCCACCATCATATTTTCAGCAAGATAATCCATCAGGGCATCGCAACCCTGACCATTCAATGCAGATATCATGAAGGTTGCGTTGAAATTGACCCGGGCATTTGCTTCCTCAGTCAATTTGAGGAGCTTTTCCCGTTGAATCATATCAATTTTATTGATGACCAATACTTTTGGTTGATCAATATGTTCGAGCTTGCGGAGAATCTCCATAGCCTCGTGATTTAATCCCTTACGAGCATCTATCAATACAGCAACGAGATCAGCGTCACCGGCACCGCCCCAGGCGGTTCTAACCATCGCTGTATCAAGCCGTCGTTTCGGCTGGAAAATTCCTGGCGTATCAATGAAAACTATCTGGGTAGTGTTGCGGATCGCAATGCCACGTATAAGGGATCTGGTTGTTTGGACCTTATGCGTAACAATTGAAACCTTTGTGCCAACCACCTGGTTCAACAGTGTAGATTTTCCGGCATTGGGTGCGCCGATCAGTGCTACAAACCCGCAACGGCTATCCGGTTTTTCGCTGGAAATCATTGTTTCCACAATCCTTGTTTCATGAGAACTTCCTGAGCAGCTTTTTGTTCTGCCGCTTTTTTGGAATTTCCCATTCCTTCACCAATTCTTTTTCGATTAATCAACACTGCAATCTTAAATACAGGCGCGTGATCCGGGCCGCTTCGATCAATCTCCAAATATGTTGGTGGAGAAAAATGTTTGCCTTGCGCCCATTCCTGTAAAGTTGTTTTCGCGTCCCGGAGCGGACCAACCCAGTTTATCATTCGAGGGCGCCAAAATTTCTCTACAAATATACGGGCCTTGTCGAAACCTGAATCACGATGAACAGCGCCAATAACGGCTTCACACACATCGCCAAGTATGGCGGTTTTGTGAGCTCCACCACCAAGAACTTCACTTTCACCGAGCCTGATAGAGGAGCCCAGATCAAGTTCAAGTGCAACATCTACACAGGTCTCATTGCGAACAAGTCCGGTTAGTCGCCGCGCAAGTTCACCTTCATCTGCGCGTGGAAATTCTACATACAACATATCGGCAACAACCAACGCGAGAATTCGATCGCCAAGAAATTCCAGACGTTGATAGGTTTTGTCGGTTTCCTGTTTTGGAGACGCGACCGCACTGGAATGGGTTAATGCAATATCAAGTAACATTCTATCTGAAAATGCATAACCGAGTTTGCGCTCTACATCTGATAAAGAAACAAGTTGTCTGAACTTATTCATAGACCATTGAATATCCTGCTCCAGCGTGCCGATGTTGGCCATTTCCAGAGCTGCCACGGTGAGGCATTGTCACCAATTGAAAAGAATGTAATTTCCGCTTTTCCGATCAGGTTTTCAAAAGGTACATACCCCACAAAGCTTGTTACCCGACTGTCAGTGGAATTATCCCGATTGTCACCCATAAAGAAATAATGCCCTTTGGGAACCTTGTAGACAATTGTGTTATCGAGGATACCATTTTCACGCAGATCCAGTGTGGTGTGAACCACCCCGTTTGGCAGAGTTTCCCGATAGCGTTTAACAACCTGCTCGTTTCCAAAATCATCAATTTCAACAAAATCCTCAATGCGTTCCTTTTTAACAGCCGTGCCATTAATGTGAAGAACGCCTTCCTTCATTTGAATGCGATCTCCCGGCAGGCCAATCAGTCTTTTAATATAATCGGTTTCATTATCTTTGGGCAATTTGAACACAATAACATCGCCGCGCTCCGGCTCACTGCCAAAAATGCGTCCATCAAATAAAGGCAGGGAAAGGGGGAAGGAATATTTGCTATAACCGTAGCTGTATTTTGAAACAAACAGATAATCACCAACCAAAAGAGTGGATTTCATGGATCCTGATGGAATACTGAATGGCTGGAAAAGAAAGCTCTTGACGACCAGCGCCAAAGCCAGAGCCTGGACAACGACCTTGACCGTTTCAATTAGTCCGCTCGCTTGCTGAACGTTCTGATCACTCGTCGTACTCATCTGTGTTTCTCTCTTATGGTTACATCATCGATGTAATATTTATTCTATCCAGATAGTGCCGGACCTTCAAACATGCAAAGGGGTTTAGCCGGACAAACCCGTTGAAGCAATCATTGTTGGAAATTTTTAGGCAAATTCACGTGATATCAGGGGTTTTCCGGTATCGCTGAAATAATTACGACCGCCTGGGCCAAAGGATATTCGTCTGAAATCGTGAGATCCACTTGCGGACGATACCCTTCGGGTACCAACGAATTCAATAAATCAAGGGCTCCACCTGTCAGGATCATCACCGGTTTGCCTGAAACGTGATTTTCAACTCCCAGGTCTTTCCAGTAAACACCTTGGGAAAACCCACTTCCAAGAGCTTTTGCGCAAGCTTCCTTTGCTGCAAAACGTTTGGCATATGAAGCTGCGCGATTCTTGTTGCGGTCAGACCTAGTGCGTTCTTCATCAGTGAACACACGTTTGAGAAATCTGTCACCAAATCGCTCAATACTGCTTTCAATTCGGCGAATATCTGTCAAATCATTTCCCAGGCCGAGGATCATTATGAAACCGGGCCTGCTTCGAATCCGCGTGCTTCATCCATGAGCTTGCGCATTTTCAATATGGCATCTTCCAATCCGGTAAAAATTGCCTCGCCGATCAAAAAATGACCAATGTTCAATTCAACCAGATCCGGTATTTCAGCAATCGGTTTTACGTTATCAAAGGTCATTCCGTGCCCGGCATGAACTTCCAGCCCCAGTTCCGATCCCAGCCGCGCCATTTCCTGGTATCGTTTTAATTCTGCCTTCGCCAGGATTTGGTTATTCCCGGCAAATGCATCACAATATGTGCCTGTATGCAGCTCCACAACGGGAGCGCCCAAAGACACAGCTGCACGGAGCTGGATCTCGGTTGCCTCAATAAACAGGGAAACCCTGCTGCCACTTTCTCCAAGCTGTCGGATCATTGGCGCGAGATGATTATGTCCACCTGCTGCATCCAGTCCACCCTCTGTGGTCTTTTCTTCACGCTTTTCAGGGACAAGACACACTGCATGAGGTTTGGTCTCAAGTGCAATATCCAGCATTTCAGACGTAGCTGCCATTTCGAAATTCAGCGGAATATCAATCGAATTATGAATTTTCCGGATATCTTCATCTGAAATATGCCGACGATCTTCGCGCAGATGGGCAGTAATGCCATCAGCACCCGCTTTTTGGGCGACGATTGCTGCACGAACCGGATCTGGATAACTGGACCCCCGTGCATTTCTAACTGTCGCTACATGATCGATATTTACGCCAAGACGCAATTTGCGCTTTGGTAATGCCGCGAATGACATCGTGACTACTTCCTTGTTAATTGTCCTGACGAGCTGACCGGGAGAGTTTATTCTTCTTTCGAGCAATGCGGAGGCGTCGGCGATCCTGGTAGGATTTTACAGTATAAAAAACGACAAAATAGGACACAACAGCCATGCTCAGCCCGATCGGGATGGAACCGACCAGCATTGGTTTTAGCAATGGCCACAATGAATCGAACGATTTTTCCCAAAAATGGCCTTTAATTGATAACTCGGCGACATCCCCGGGCGCTTTGTCTGAATTCAGTAAAAAAAGACCCAGTTTATATGTACTCGCCCATATGAACGGGAAAGTCAGTGGATTTCCGATTGATGTGCCCAAAGCGGAGGCAAGCATATTTCCCCGGGCAATGTATGCCAATAAAAAGCCAACAAGAAAATGAAACCCCACAAAAGGTGTGCACGAGGATGCTGCACCACAGGCAAACCCGATTGCAATAACGTGCGGAGATCCAGACAGTCGAAGAACGCGCTTTGAAAAATACCGAGCGGATCGTGTCCAACTGGTTCTTGGCCACAATAAAATTCTGAATTTCTCCAAAAACTTTGGAGGGTGGCGGCGATCAAAAAGCAAACTGACACTCCGAGAGAACGGTCTCTCACATTATAGACTGATTTTTGTTAACTTTGGATTGTCATATTAGCTAACCAATCCCCGGGAACCCGGTTTAATTGCCGGAATACCGGCCATTTCATCGGGTATTTCATCAACTTTATATGCTGGCACCCTGTATTGCGCCAGCGATATCAATGGTACCCCGACATCCGCTTCACCGGCTGACCTATCCACGATACACGCAGCAGCCACAACGTTCGCTCCCAGGCTATTGAGGCAATTAATGCACTCTCGGCTGGACAGTCCGGTAGAAACAATATCCTCGACCATAAGAACACGGGAATTTTCGGGTATTTCAAATCCACGACGCAATGCAAATTTTCCGTCCTGGCGTTCGACGAAGGCCGCAGGCACCCCCAGATGCCGTGCTGTCTCATAACCAGGTATGATACCTCCGACAGCAGGGCTAACAATCATATCTATTGTCCCAATACCACTTTGTCGAACTGCATCTGCCAATGCTCTGCACAGTTTTTCAGATTGTTCGGGGTACATGAACACACGTGCTTTTTGCAAAAAAACCGGACTTCTCAAGCCCGAGGACAGTATAAAATGCCCTTCGAGGATCGCGTCGCACTCTTTGAAAATTTTTAATACATCTTCTGTCTGCATAAGTCCGTTTAGTCCCGTTTGCCTTGATTAGTCATATACCCGATCAGCCTGACTAACCACATCGCGTGTGCGCAATTGATGGATAATACGATTCAGGTGCGTAAGATTCCATACTCCTATATCTACATACATTTCGTAGAAATCCGGAGCACGTTGTGTCATTTTTATGTTATCAATATTACCGTCATTCTCTCCCATAACCGCTGCAACCTGCGCCAGAC
>JAESRR010000035.1 GCA_016764535.1 Cohaesibacteraceae bacterium
CTTCGGAAACAGGATGTTCAACCTGTAATCTGGTATTCATCTCCATGAAAAAAAAGCCGTCACTTTTCAGACCATTTCTTCCATCAGCAATAAATTCTACTGTACCTGCCCCGGAATAATTGACTGACCTCGCAGCTTTGACTGCAGCATCTCCCATTGCTCTTCGAACTTCCGGGGACATGCCCGGAGCAGGAGCTTCTTCAATCACTTTTTGATGCCGGCGCTGCAGAGAACAATCCCGTTCGAACACATGAACTATATTCCCGTGATTATCCGCAAATATTTGAATTTCAACATGACGTGGATTGAGTACAAATTTTTCAATTAGAACTTTGTCATTGGCAAACGAACTAATGGATTCACGTTTTGCTGATTGCAGCGCGGCCCGGAAACCTTCAGCGTTTTCAACTTTGCGCATACCTTTGCCGCCGCCACCTGCAACCGCTTTTATCAGAACGGGGTAACCAATTTTTAGTGCCTGACTTTCAAGAAAAGCCGGATCCTGATTGTCTCCATGATAGCCTGGAACAACAGGAACGCCCGCTCGCACCATGAGAGACTTGGCTTTGTCCTTAAGACCCATGGATTCAATTGCACCGGCTGAAGGGCCGACAAAAACAATACCAGCCGTCTCGCACGCACGCGCAAAGTTGACATTTTCGGAAAGGAAACCATAACCAGGATGGATGCATTCAGCGCCTGATTGTTTAGCAACCTCAATGATCACATCACCTAGCAAATAACTTTCTGCAGCCGGAGCTTTACCAATCAAATAGGCTTCATCAGCGAGTTTCACGTGCAGTGTATTTCTATCAGCTTCGGAGTAAACAGATATTGTACGCAATCCCATGCGTTTTGCTGTCTTGATAATCCGACATGCAATCTCCCCCCGATTGGCAATCAGCACTGATCTAAGCATTGTATTCAACTCCGGTCGGAAAATTGACAGTTAGGACACTGCGGCAAACAGGCATTGATGCATCCACACCTCTACATTCGAAATACACCAAACTTCGTATCTTCAATCGGTGCATTTAGTGATGCGCTAAATGCAAGGCCCAACACCCTGCGGGTTTCTGTGGGTGTGATAATGCCATCATCCCACAATCGGGCTGTTGCGAAATATGGGTGGCCTTCTTCTTCGTATTTTTCACGAATTGGCAATCTGAATGCCTCTTCTTCTTCAGTGGACCAACTATTTCCGGCAAGCTCGATATTATCTCTTTTAACCGTTGCAAGCACGCCAGCAGCCTGTTCTCCACCCATTACAGATATCCGGCTATTGGGCCAGGAAAACATGAAACGGGGAGAATACGCACGGCCGCACATGCCATAATTCCCTGCACCATACGACCCACCAACAAGTACAGTTATCTTGGGTACACGGGCACACGCCACAGCAGTGACTAGTTTGGCACCATCCTTGGCAATACCGCCGGCTTCATAGTCTTTGCCAACCATAAATCCTGTGATGTTTTGCAAAAACAAAAGCGGAATTTTTCGCTGACAGCACAATTCGATAAAATGGGCACCCTTGATCGCCGATTCGGAAAACAAAATGCCATTATTGGCAACGATTCCGATTGGCATACCGTACAAATGAGCAAAGCCGGTAATCAGAGTGGTGCCAAAACGCGCCTTAAACTCATCAAACTCGGAACCATCAACAAGCCGTGCAATGACTTCTCGAATGTCATATTGCTTTTTTAAATCTGCTGGAACCACACCTTCCAGCTCTGATATGTCTAATAACGGTTCCACTGGCCTCCTTATGGCGACTGCAGCAGATTTGATATGATTGAGATTGCGTACGATTGAACGAGCGATTTCAAGTGCGTGCGTGTCGTTTTCAGCATAATGATCCGCAACTCCGGATATTTTGGTGTGTACTTCCGCACCACCCAGATCTTCTGCGGTCACAATTTCTCCGGTTGCCGCTTTGACAAGTGGAGGACCAGCCAAAAAAATTGTACCCTGCTGTTTTACAATTATTGCTTCATCAGACATCGCCGGGACATAAGCACCTCCAGCGGTACAGGATCCCATGACCACAGCAATCTGGGGAATTCCGTCTGCAGACATTGTGGCCTGATTAAAAAATATTCTACCAAAATGCTCCCGATCCGGGAATACTTCCGTCTGTTGTGGGAGATTTGCCCCTCCAGAATCAACCAGATAGATGCAGGGAAGACGATTTTCCCGGGCAATTTCCTGAGCACGCAAATGTTTTTTTACGGTCATGGGAAAATATGTGCCGCCCTTGATTGTAGCATCATTACATACAATCACACATTCACGCCCCTCGACACGGCCAATCCCTGTAATGAGACCAGCCCCATGAATATCTGCCTCATACATGCCATTGGCAGCAAGTTGCGAAAATTCAAGAAACGCAGCACCTGGATCGAGAAGTTTTATAATTCTGTCCCTTGGCAAAAGCTTTCCACGCGATAAATGTCTCGCACGAGCGGCGTTTGAACCGCCCTGAAAAGTTTCCGATCGTTTTTTCCCAAGGTTCGAAACCAGTTCCCGCATCTCTTCACGGTTTTTTAAAAATTCTGCCGAAGAAATACTGATTTTTGACTGGATTACAGGCACGATCAATTCCTCTGAACTTCAAACACGATGGATTAGCTTTGATATTGCAATAACACTGTTGACGTAAAAGTCAATACAAGTGAATTAAGAGTGTAGTATCAAATTTGTAGCAGATATATTTTCTAAAACAGGCAAACACAAATATTCAAAAATCCCATCAAATAGGAAATCCCAATCCGTTTGAAATGGCGGTTCAATCACTGTATACCCAACTATATCGGACGCAACAGGTTAGAACGAATCCAGCCCTATTGGTCTATGTTGTGGAATTTGTCTGCGGCTTATTTCATGCAGAAGGAGCAAAAATCAGTTTGTTCTTCACTTCTAACGAAAGTAACAGCCAGGACGTTTGATCATTCAATCGGATAAAAATCATATCAGCACCAATTGAAAACCCTGAACAAAATCAATCAGTCAACAATAAGTTGGTCGCAATGAAAATGGTGACCGGAAATAAAAAAAAGGGCGTGATCAATGATCACGCCCTTTTTTGGTGCACCTGATTATATAATCAGGTTCAAATTAGAAAGCGCCAAACAAAAAAGCTACTGCAAGACCGCTACCCAGCATTAATACTGTCCAGGTCGCCGCACCCCAGCAAGACTTTTGTATTTCGTCATCCATGAAGGACCATCCCTGATATTTACCAAAACGATGGAGTGTAAAATTTCTCCCCGTTTTTCTGCAGCCTCAGTATCTCCAGAGACATACTGAAACAAGGGGCAAAAAACGCAGAGCACCCCTTCCAAAAATGCACGGCTGGTCCAGTACCCCAGGGGAACCCGCACATGCTGTTGGGCATATTGTTGGTTAGAATACTGATTTGGTGTAGATTTTCGGGCCAACACAATTCAAAATCAGAATGAACAGAACAATCCACAACGGAATTTCAAATTGAATATATTCACAGATTTATTGACTCCATTGGATATTCAGGCCGCTATCTGGTTCATAGGAAGCTGGATTGTATTTTCATACATCGTTGATATTAGCCCTTTGAAATCCCGCAGCCTTTCATTTGCCATGAACGCCCAGCGTTCAGAATGGATGAAACAACTAATCGGGCGAGATTTGCGAATGGTCGATACCACAATTATGGCCGGATTACAAAATGGAACAGCTTTTTTTGCGTCAACCAGTCTGCTTGCCATTGGTGGCACATTTGGACTTCTGGGCGCTACAGATAAGGTCATCGGCATAATCCGTGAATTACCGGTGAATATTGTAGCAACTCCCGCATTATGGGAGACAAAAGTGATTTGTCTCATGATTATCTATATTTATGCATTTTTCAAATTTGGTTGGGCATACAGGCTATTTAATTATTCATCGATTCTGATTGGTGCAATTCCGCCACCAAAAGAAAAAGATACACCGGAAAGCGCACAGGCTTTACATCGTGCCGTTACATTCAATATCCTGGGCGGGCAACACTTTAACCGTGGCCTGAGGGCAATATTTTTTTCGTTGGGATTTCTGGGCTGGTTTGTTGCGCCTGTGTTCTTTCTTTTTACAACCACAGCAGTCGTTATTGTATTGGTGCGCCGACAGTTCTTCTCTCGTTCACTCAAAGCCCTGCAATAAGAACATTCCAAGCCTTGCTTGAAATTTTACGAATATACTGGCTTGCATTCTTTAGTCGTCTATACAGAAAACCAATTGATGCAGCCTTCTCCTGATAGAAATGAAATATGTCCCCCGCCATTCGCCCCCCACAATTAAATGACTATATTCTCCTTCTATGCCTGACCATTATCTGGTCATCGGCATTTCTTGCCATTAAAATTGCAGTACCGGAAACGGGTCCCGTATGGCTGGCAGCTTCACGTGTTACCATAGCGTTTTTGATAACGTTGCCATGGTTCTTGTGGCGTGGCGCGGTGTTCCCCACAAATCGTCGGGACTGGACTTTTATTATCGTCCTGTCGTTCATCAATATTACGATACCTTTTTTGCTAATATCCTGGGCGCAACAATTCATTGATTCAGGCGTATCTGCCATGTTGCTGGGAACCACTCCCTTTCTGGCACTAACATTCAACCATTTTGCCACAAACGATGACAAATTTAATTCTGCCAAATTGATTGCTGTTGTATTTGGATTTGCCGGAATAAGCCTGGTCGTCGGCGAAGGCGTAATGGATCAGCTGGATGAAAGCTGGCTCGCGCAGGCAGCTATCATAGCAGCAGCAATTTGTTATGTTTGTTCATCGATTATGGTCCGCAAGTTAAGTGCCATGCCTCCCACCCGAATGACCACACTGGTAATGGGATTTGCCACTATTCAATTGATAACACTGGGATTGATTGATGGTTTTCCCGATATCAATTCAATCTCGACGAACACATGGATGACGATCCTGTATCTTGGTATATTCCCGACAGGTCTTGCGGCAATATTGCGTTTTCAGCTCATTCGAAAAATTGGAGCCAGCTATTTTTCCCTTGGCCTAAATCTCATTCCGGTTTTTGGCGTATCACTTGGCGCGATTGTGTTGGGGGAAAAAGTCTCATGGACTGTTGCATTGGCCTTGCTTCTAATTGTATCTGGTCTCTTTATCGCGCGCCTTAAAGCAAGTGCATCAAATGCACGAAAGCAAAATACCTGACCTGGAGAAAACCATGCCCGGCGATTTACATCCATTCTATCTGGTCATCGATTCAACCGAGTGGCTGGAGCGTTTTTTGCCCCTTGGGCTTAAACAGGTTTTGCTGCGGATTAAAAACGAACCTGAAGAGGATATCGCRACTGAAATTTCWGAAGCTCTTGCAATGTGCGAAGATCATWCTGCAACATTGATTGTTAATGAYCAYTGGCAGTTGGCAAGCGAAGCGGGAGTTGATTGGGTTCATCTTGGCCAGGGTGATCTGGATGAMSTTGATATTCTTKCACTACGAGARGATGAACTSCRCATYGGTGTCAGCACATATGATGATCTCGATCTGGAACGTATTCAGGCTATATTTCCYGATTATGTATCATTYGGRTCTATTTATAATTCAAWTMGCAGACCMGGAGTWATTTCCCACGGTCCCGAGCGCCTCTCATTTTGGCGTGAAAAAATTGACTGYCCTCTGATTGCATTCGGYGGCATTACAATAGACAGGGCACCCGAAGTATAYGGTAATGGCGCAGACATCATATGTATCAGCGACGACGTACTRAAAGCCGATGATCCGGAAAACCAACTTGAGGCCTGGTTGAAGACAGCAGAACAGTATGGCCCAAAATTAAATCAGCAAGATTGATTTGCGACGATATGGTTTTACATCGGGTCGCTATTGGCTGGCTGAAAGCATGTGCCCCAGGTCAATTGCAATCAGGAAAACATATATCAACGTACCAGCCCCAACCAATGCAGACAATAATTTAAACATCGAAGTGATCACTCCGGTTTAAGATCTCGACCGTTCATGAACCCTATTCTGCCATCAACGCTAACTTCGCACACACGTTCGTTAAGAAGTTTCAGGTGTTTGGACCTTCCACCAAAGGCCCAGTCCCTAAATGGGAACTCATCGCGACACCAACGCAGTATAATACCATCTGTACCTTTTTTGATTGTGCCCTTTTGGAAGGCCCCTGCATCAGGTCCTGCCAAAAAAGGTGCATCACTTTTTCGCACCTTGAATGTCCTGTCATAGGGACTTTGCGCAGATACATGACCCGTGAGTAGCATAATTGAAATTACAAATAAAAGCGATCTGATCATGATACATCATCTCTGTAAGATAACTTGCGCGAGTGTTGCACCTCAATGCGACGAAAAAAAGAGAAAAGCCAGGTAGCGACAGGATAAACTATTATCGAGACCAGAAATTGTGATCAGGCTGTACGATTAAATAGTTCACGACCAATCAACATACGTCGGATTTCAGATGTACCTGCACCGATCTCATATAGTTTGGCATCTCTTAGCAACCGTCCTGTAGGGCTTTCATTAACATATCCCATTCCACCCAATACCTGTATTGCCTCCAACGCCATCCATGTTGCTTTTTCGGCTGAATATAAAATAGAGCCCGCAGAATCTTCTCTTGTTGTCGCCTGTCGGTCACAAGCCTGAGCCACCTGATAAACATAGGATTTGCAGGCATTCATGGTGACATACATATCAGCCAGCTTACCCTGCATTAGTTGAAATGTTCCGATGGGCTGACCAAATTGATGCCGCTCATGCACATATGGCAAAACAACATCCATGCATGCCTGCATGATTCCCAGAGGTCCACCGGAAAGAACAGCCCGCTCATAGTCAAGGCCGGACATTAATACAGCAACACCCTTGTTTAGCGAACCGAGAATATTTTCTTCCGGCACTTCGCAATCATTAAAAACCAGTTCACAAGTATGCGAGCCGCGCATGCCCAGTTTGTCGAGTTTTTGAGCGACCGAAAAACCTTTCATTTCCTTTTCAACCAAAAACGCAGTAATTCCTTTGGAGCCAGCGTCAACATCTGTTTTGGCGTAAACCACAAGAGTATCGGCATCCGGGCCATTGGTAATCCACATTTTGTTTCCATTTAAAACGTAATGATCGCCTTTTTTGATGGCTTTCAATTGCATGGAAACAACGTCGGAACCAGCTCCAGGTTCCGACATGGCAAGCGCACCCACATGTTCACCAGAAATCAGTTTGGGCAAATACTTGCGTTTTTGCACATCATTTCCATTTCGGGAAATCTGGTTAACACACAAATTGGAATGGGCTCCATAGGAAAGGCCGACAGAAGCAGACGCCCTAGAAATTTCCTCCATGGCGATCACGTGTTCTATATAGCCAAATCCGGAACCACCAAACTCTTCGGATACAGTAACTCCCAATAAGCCCATATCACCAAATTTGCGCCACAGATCCATCGGAAATTGATCGGTAGCATCAATTTCTGCTGCTCGTGGAGCGATCTCATTGTTCGCGAAATCCCGCACGGAATCACGAATCATGTCCGCTGTTTCGCCGAGGTTGAAATCAAACAGAGGCGCACTATTGGTTATGTTCATTTATTTCTCCTGCCAACTAAACCCCCTGGTGCGTGCCTGGGAATTTCACGACATATTGTAAATCTATTCAATGAAGTTTGATCAAACTAAAAAGCCCGGTGGCTACATGAATTTCACCGGCTTCTGTAATCGAAAATACATCCGAACGGGCGATTGAAAGAGTGCGCCCACTCTTGATGATTTCTCCTCTTGCAATCAGTTTTGGACCGGATGCAGGATTTAAAAGGTTCAATTTATATTCTGTGGTCATGACCTGCGCACCGACCTCAAACAACGTAAAAGCGGCATACCCGGCCGCACTGTCAGCAATGGCACTGGTAGCACCCGCATGAAAATAGCCGTGTTGCTGGGTTAAACCATCATGGATTTCCATGCTAATACTAACTTTTCCCGGGTCAATTGAAACAATTTTTGCACCAAGAGTTTGCATCAACCCCTGCCGCGAGAAATCATTACTAACCCTTGTTTTATAATCTGGATCGCGAACTTTGAAGTTAGGTTTCATTGGATTTTTTTCCAATTTCATCCAGTCTTGCAAGACAACTGGATTCCACATCATCAAGTTCGGTTAGAATCTCTTCAATGTCTCGTTGTCGCTGCCGTAAATCCCGACGCCTGTCATCGATGGTTGAAAGAAGTAGATCTAACTGCCCTGCTTCGCCTGGAGGTTTGCGATACATTTCAACAATTTCACTAATTTCAGAGAGAGAAAACCCAAGACGCTTGCCTCGCATAATCAATTTTAGCCGCGTCCTGTCACTTGGGCGATATAATCTTTGACGACCCCGTCTTTGCGGTGACAACAACCCCTCGTCCTCGTAAAAGCGCAAGGTGCGGGTGGTCAGTCCAAATTCTCGGGTTAAATCAGTGATTGTGATATAATCGGCCATAAAATCCTCCGAAGAGAAATTATATTCATTTTACGTAATAGTCAACCAACACAAATATCGATTATATATCAATAGTTAAAGAGAATTTCAGAGAGCAAACCACCACCCTGCTATTCCTAAAAATGCAAAAAATCCAACAACATCTGTCACTGTTGTCACAAAGACACTCGATGCAACTGCTGGATCAATTCCAATCCGGTCCAGCCCAACAGGAATCAATATTCCACAGAGCCCGGCGCTTACCATATTAATGATTAATGCTGCACCGATTACGACGCCCAACTCTGGCATTTGAAACCAGATTGCGGCAACAATCCCGGTTATAATTCCAAGCGCGACACCATTTAACGTGGCTGCAAACAATTCACGCAAAACCACTCGCTTCATATTATAGGTATCAAGATCCTGGGTTGCCAGAGCCCTGACTGCTACAGTCATGGTTTGGGTTGCAGCATTGCCTCCCATCGAGGCTACGATGGGCATCAAAATGGCAAGAGCCACCATATTTTCGATAGTGGTGTCAAACAGGGAAATTATAAAAGAAGCCAGGATTGCCGTGAGCAAATTCAACACCAGCCAGCTAAAACGGGACCGGGTGATCTCCAGAACCCTGTCTGAAATATCTTCATCACCCACACCACCCAGATGTTTAATATCCTCGTCGGCTTCTTCCTGGATCACGTCAACAATATCATCAATCGTCAAGACGCCGACAAGCCTGTTGCTATTGTCAACAACAGCTGCTGCCAACAAATCATATCTTTCGAACAAGCGGGAAACATCTTCCTGATCATCGCGTGCCTTGATACTGAYAGCATCCAGATTCATGATGTCAGAAATAGCGACWGGTCTCTTGTTGCGCAATAAATKATCCAGCGATACGACACCCTGCAAAYGGTATCCAGGATCGACTACAAATATCTGATTGAAATCAACTGGTAGATTATCTGCTTCCCGTAAATGGTCAATTGTTTGTCCAACTGTCCAAAAAGGTGCGACAGCGATAAATTCGGATTGCATCCGGCGACCGGCCGAATCTTCTGGATAGTCAAGGCTGCGTTTTAATTGTTCCCTATCAAATGCAGGAAGTATTGCCAGTATTTCATCCTGGTCTTGTTCTTCCATATCCTCGAGAACTGATACGGCATCATCTGAATCAAGCTCTAAAACACCTTCAGCAACACGGTCATTGGGCATTGCTTCGAGCAATTCAAGCCGGGTCGAATCGTCAACTTCGGTAAGTGCATTAAAATCAAATTCATCACCCAAAAGTGCAATGAATGCTGCCCGGTCCGAGCGGGATAATGCCTCTATCAAATCTCCCAAATCAGCTTCATGAAGATTACGTACAAGAGACAGAACACTGTCTCGATTGCCTGTCGCCAATGACATAAAAACGGCATCAACAAAATCACTGGAAATATGGTCGTGTTCGTCACGGAAGGAAATTGCCACATTGTCTGAATTTCGGCGCAAGAGTTCGGCAGCCATTGGCTTACCTCCGTATAACAAGCAAACACACGGTTACGTCTACACAATTAATCTGGACGATCCCTAAACATGTTATGTGAAAATCAACGACACATTTCAAGGCGAATGAGAAACAGTCATTCCAGATACCAGATACATGGAGCTTGCGTTGACTATTTGCTACTCGAAGAACGCCCATGAACAGTATTCACGCTCGTTTTAATTGCTATTGGCAAAATCACTCTTGCAATAATTCCTTTGCCACCTGTTCCATCCAGCAATGCAAATCCACCGCCATGTAAAAGTGCAATGTCCTCAACAATAGACAGCCCCAGCCCTGCCCCTCCGCTATATGAAGCTGAAAGCTGTTCGAAGCGCTCTAACAAACGTGTTCTGTCTGATAACGGTATACCCGATCCATCATCTTCAACATCAAGATATATGTCGGATTCCCTGACAATAATCCTGACAGTTATTATGCTGGCGCCGGCAGCATGCCTGATAGCGTTATCCAAAAGATTACGTACAAGTTCACCCAATAATAATGGATCGCCATAGATTGCGATAGATTGCGGACCTTCAAATCCCAAATCAACATCGATATTTTCTGCATCACCCAGGTAATGTGAACATATTTCCCGCGCCAGTTCCGCAACATCCGTGCTTGAATGATCCCGCCGCTTGGAGGCGGCTTCGTCGATACGCGCCAGCATTAGTAACTGTGTTAACACCCGTTCAGCATGAACAACGGCAATATCGGCTGCTCGTGCCGCCTCTTTTGCCTCATCCAGGGATGTTGCACGCAACACCAGTTCCTGCTGTGTGCGTAATATTGCCAGAGGCGTTCGAATCTGGTGGCTTGCGTTTCCTGTGAACTGACGCAACGCACCCAGCGCACTTTGTAGCCGCTGCATAAACGCATTGATTGTCACAACAAGTCCATAAACTTCTTCCGGAACCTTATGAAGAATGGGACGAAGATCTTCCGAACTGCGCCGTCCTATAGCTTCTGCAAGGCGGTATAAAGGACGCAAGGATCGAGAAACAGCAAACCAGATTATAATAGCGGCACTGACTATCAGAAGTGCCTGACGTAAAGCCGAACGTACAAGTATTTTCTGGGTGAGTACCGATCGGCCAATCGTGGTTTCAGCAACGACTACTCTATAGGCATATGATTGAGACCCGGAAGAAGCTGCGCTGGACAACACTGCAACGCGGATGCCCTCACCCCGGTAAAAACCATCACCAAATAAAATATCTCCCTGCTGCGCAGGCAGTTCGGCGGGAACAATCAATTTGCTATAACCGGTTACAAATGACCCATCCGGCCCTTCAATACGATAAAACACTTTGTCCTGTGCGGCCGAACGAAGCATATCCAGAGCAACATAGGGGATATCAACTTCCAGTGATCCGTCATCATTGATGAAAACACGTTCAGAAATGGCTAGAACAGAACCTGCGAGCACCCGATCCGAGACCTCATCAGCAGTCGCACTTGCAGATCGATATGCATCCACCAGGGCAAACAATCCAATAAAGCTAAGTGGTATAAGCAACCAAAGAAGCAATCGTTTGCGAAGCGAATATTGATACGCCTCAACTTGCATTAAACACCGCCATTTTCCTTGAGATAGTATCCAAGACCCCGGGCAACCGCGATGCCCACACCGCATGGAAGCAGACGTTTTCGCAGGCGACTTACATATTGTTCCACTGCATTTTCGCTAATCTCATCATCAAATGAAGAAAATGATTCAACCAGTTGAATTTTCGATACAACACGTCCGTTGGACATCATGAGAGTTTGTAGCAAATTTAGTTCCCTCGCCGGAACATCAAGAATAGAGCCATCGTGATATATTGCACGCGTATTCATATCCAGCTCAATGGATCCAAAACCGATTTTTGAAGATCTGAGCCCGGCATGCCGACGCAGCAGAACCCTGATCCTGGCTTCCAGTTCCTGAACTTCAAAAGGTTTGGTAAGATAGTCGTCTGCACCAAGATCAAGCCCTTTTATGCGCTCATCAAGCGCATCTCTGGCAGTCAAAATCAACACGGGCTGCGCGTTGCGGCGCGATCGCATATTTCGTAAAACTTCAAGGCCATCCATGTCCGGCAACGTTAAATCCAGCACGACAAGATCGTAATCCTGAGCGGCAAGTACTGCATCTGCGTCCACTCCATTTCGAACGATATCAACAGAATAACCGTTACTTTCCAGTACTTTCGCAAGCCCTTCTGACAATGTTTGATTGTCTTCAACAACCAGTATACGCATCCTGATCTTGCCTTTTCCTGTCATGCACGCCACCCTAAGGCTAAACCCGCAACAGTGAACCATGGGTCTGGATTAGTTCATCATGTACCAAAAAGTACGCTTTTTTCTAGCAATAATTTCCATTTGTTTCGTTCAGAGTGCTTCTGCTCAAAAAGTTTTTCCTGCTAAAATCGCAACTGAAGAAGCCCCGTCTCTGACAATTTACTCATCACTGGATCAACAGATTTCAACACCGCTGCTGGAAGCATTTCAGAAACAGAATCCCGCGCTCAAAATTATTTATGAAGATTTGCAAACTCTGGACATTTACGAAAGAATTATACGGGAGACCGATGAAAACGGTACAACCGCCGATCTTGTTTTTTCCTCTGCCATGGATCTGCAAATGAAACTGGTTAATGACGGATATGCGCAGCGTGTAAATGTTGCAAATGCCCGAAACTGGCCAGCATGGGCAAACTGGCGCAACACCGCATTTGCGCTAACGTACGAACCTTCGGTTGTCGTTTATCACAAACCCAGTTTTACCGACATCGCACCGCCGCAAAACCGCAAAGAGTTGAGAGAAATTTTGCGTAATAACAGCGACAGACTATACGGTAAAGTCGGAACCTATGACATTGAGCGATCCGGACTTGGTTATTTGTTTTTGGCACTGGATCAGGAGCATTCCAGAAATATCTGGTCACTGGTGCGGGGACTGGGCGCAACCGGGGTCAAACTCTATTCAAGTTCGTCGGCAATTCTTGAACGGGTTTCGGATGGAAGATTTTCACTCGGCTATAACATTCTTGGATCCTATGCTGCCAATTGGGCAAAGAACAATCCGGATCTGGGAATAATTCTCCCCAATGATTATACCATTGTTATGTCAAGAATTGCCCTGGTTCCCGTTGCCGCTGGCTCCCCAAAATATGGGGCACTGCTTCTGAATTTTTTGATGTCTGAAACCGGTCAGCAAATTATGGCAAATGAAGTTGAATTAACTGCGATCCATCCCACCCTTAAAGGGAATAATACGGCACGCTATTTGAGATCCAAACATGGCAATCAGCTTCGTCCAATACCTGTAAGCCCGGGTCTGCTGGTGTTCCTGGATCAAGTGAAAAGGGCCAGACTAATAAAAAAATGGAATAACGCTCTGAGGGCTCAGTAGTTATCAATCCGAATGTTTCCCTCGCGTCACGTCAGCTACATGACAGCTTTATGTGTTCTCCTAAAGTTCAAGGCGGTGATACTCACTGCCCCAGATTTTTTTTGGGAGGATATATCCATGAAAATACTTAAGGTCGCCCTTGCGGCAGCAATGCTTACTGTTTCTGTGCCAGCTGTGATGGCAGAAGGACAGGTTGTTGATTACATCAAATTCCTGATCCCTGGTGGACCAGGTGGTGGCTGGGATGGTACAGCTCGCGGTACTGGTGAAGCCCTGACCAAATCAGGTCTTATTGGTGGTGCTTCCTACGAAAACATGTCTGGCGGCGGCGGTGGCAAGGCGATTGCCCATATGATCGAAACAAAAGACGAATTGACACTTATGGTCAACTCAACTCCAATCGTCATTCGTTCCCTGCAGAAAGTTTTTCCGCAATCATTCCGTGATTTGACACCAATCGCAGGCACCATTGGCGATTACGGCGCAATTGTTGTTCACAAAGATTCAAGCCTTACAGATTTCGGCGCACTTCTAGCTGCGTATAAAGCAAATCCAAAAGACGTTGCAATCGGTGGCGGTTCCGTTGCCGGTGGTATGGATCATTTGATCGCTGCTCTTGTTATGAAAAATGCTGGTGCCAGCCCAACAGAAGTAAAGTACATTCCGTATGATGCTGGTGGCAAAGCCATGGCAGGTTTGCTCTCCGGTGAAATCAGTGCACTTGCAACAGGTTTTGGCGAAGCAATTGAACTTGCAAGAGTTGGCGAAGTTAAGATCCTGTGTGTGACATCCAAAGAACGTGTCACTGCTTCTCCTGATACACCGACATGTGACGAAGCAGGTTCAACCGGCACGACATTTGTTAACTGGCGCGGTTTCTTTGCGGCTCCTGGCCTCAATGCAGAAACAAAAGCGAAATATGTTTCTGCCCTTGAAAAAATGTACGCAACTCCCGAGTGGGCAACTGTTCGCGATCGTATGGGTTGGGTTGAAATTTTCAATGCTGACGCCGATTTCGTAACTTTCCTTGAGCAGCAGGAAAAAGATATCGGATCTTTGATGAAAGAGCTTGGCTTCCTTTAAGCCACAAATTCTCCTTCTGAAATTTGAATCTGGGCAGCTGTTTCAGCTGCCCTTTTTCTAACATACCCGTTAAGCTGGGTATTTAGTACCCGACAAAGCCGGGCAAGACATAACCGGGAGGGTGTTATGCTTTTATCCAAAGACCGCGTAGGCGGCTTTCTTTTACTCTTGTTCTGTATCGCATACGCAATACTAAGTCAGAGCATAATTCTACTACCATTCCAGTCACATTCGGCGTTCAACGCGCGCACCTTGCCGGAAGTATTATCCGTATTGGGTATTGGATTATCAATTTTGATTATTCTTTTCCCCGGATCTGCTGAAAAGCCGCGCTTTCGTGGAATG
>JAESRR010000267.1 GCA_016764535.1 Cohaesibacteraceae bacterium
CCAGCCAGTGGGTGGATGTCACGACACCAAAGGTACCCAGTATTTCAGGGCGTGTTGTAAAGCCTCTCATTCGTAACTCCTAACAGTTTTCGATCTCGTGGTGCAATCATCCTGGGCAGAATAATTGGTACAACCACCTTGACATGATCAATAATGCATGTGCAGAATTGGTTCAACCAATATATTTTGGTTATACCAATTTGCAATGCGCCCTGATCGGGCAGGAGAGGGGAATTCATCTTGAAAAACCACGTTACAAAGAGCCTCATGGCCGCACTTGTTGGCGGTGTTGTYGCCATGTCWTCAGCAGCACAGGCMGCTGATATTCCATGTGATACCGCACGGCTTATCGTGCCATGGTCTGCCGGTGGCGGAACCGATGTCGTGTTCCGTAAATTCGTTGACAATGTAAACAAAGCCGGTGCTGCGCCCCAGCTGCAGGTYGTCAATATACCTGGACAGGGCGGCAACAAGGGTGCCAAGGAAGCGAAACGTGCAAAGGCTGATGGCTGTACATTGTTCGCCATTCACCAGAGTGCAATCACCAGCTATTTCACCGGTCGTGTTGATTTTTCCGTCGAAGCATTTGAGCCGGTAACATTGCTAACGCGCACAGCTTCATTCGTTGGTGCAAATTCTGATACACCCTACACTTCTCTTGAAGATTTGATTGCGGATGCGAAGGCTCGTCCGGGCGAAATCACAGCAGGCGGAACGTTCGGTTCAGTCAGCCAGTTTATCTTCCTGYTAATTGAAGATGCAACCGGCGCAAAATTCCGTCACGTTTCCTACGACGGTACCAAAGAACGTATTACTGCGCTTCTCGCCAAGAATATTGAAATCGGTGAGATCAATCTGACAGCTGCGACAAAGTACATTGAATCCGGTGATCTCAAGGCTTTGGCCGTAATGGGTGATGCCGAAATGGATGAAGCTCCCGGTGTTCGGACAGCTAAATCCCAGGGTGTTGATGTGGTGTTCGGTGTTGAGCGCGGCATCATGTTGCCAAAGGGCGCTTCTGCGGATGTTATTGCGCATTATGATGCAATCTTTAAAGCAGCAGCCGAAGACGCAACACTGGTTGCAGCATTGAAAAAGACCGGCACTGCAGTCGTTTACAAAGGTGCTGCCGACTATAAAGCCCACATGCAGTCAACTTACGACAAGTGGCTTGAAATCGCTAAAAAAATTGGCGCTTACAAACGTTAATAACGACCAGGCATCGGCCCGTTACTTCTCTTAAATCACGGGCCGGTGTTTACTCTTGAATGCAGGAAAAACTCATGATCCGCCAAAAATCGGACATCATCGTTGCGTCTCTATTGCTGATTTTTTGCGCGATAATGATCAAAGCAAGTTTTGACATACGTGATCTTGGTTTTCAGGGTCTTGGTCCGGAAACCTGGCCGCGGGCTCTGTTGATTATTCTAGCCGGCCTCAGTGCTATTTATCTGGTGACTTCATTGCGCGGCAATGCCGTTGGTACGATTGCAGTTAAACATGCCGAAGGCGGATCATCCGGCATATCGCGATATACCAATGCTGCCTGGTGTTTTGTTCTGTTTTTTATATTCCTTGGTACGCTTGAATATTTCGGCATGCTGATTGGTGGTATATGTTTTGTTTTTCTTTTGCTGACCGCACTGGGTGAACGTTCGCCCCGTTATCTGCTGATTCATGCGGTTGTCGCCACCATCGCAGTTGGTGTGATGTGGTCAATTTTTACATATAGTTTGCGGGTGATACTTCCCTCAGGCTCGCTCTTTTCTTTCGTATAGGTGCCCCATGATGTCAGTAATTCTTGAGGCGGCCAACGCCATATTATTTGATCCGCAGACCCTCCTGCTCATGGTGATTGGTGTTATCGCGGGTTTGCTCACAGGAGCGATCCCCGGTTTCACCATCGCCATGGGTGTCGTTTTGACATTGCCATTTACCTTYGGCATGAGCCCCATTCAGGGTGTCGCGACGATGATTGGTGTGTTTGTTGGCGGGCTTTCCGGTGGTTTAATGTCGGGTATGTTGACCGGTATTCCAGGCACTCCCTCATCGGTCGCCACAACATTTGACGGATTTCCCATGGCGCGAAACGGGCGTCCTGGTCTGGCGCTGGGATTGGGTGTGTGGTCCTCGTTTTTTGGCGGAATTGTCAGCGCTATATTGCTGGTGGCGCTCGCTCCGCAACTCGCACGTCTGGGCCTTGAATTTGGACCATGGGATTATTTTGCACTCATATGCTTTTCGCTAACAATCACGGCAAGTCTGTCCGGTGATGCCTTGCTTAAGGGTCTGATTGCAGGAGTGCTCGGCCTGTTTTTTGCGACAGTCGGGGAAGACCCGACCAATGGGATGGCCCGGTTTGATTTTGGGTGGGATTCAATTCGTCAGGGATTTGCGTTTCTTCCGGTGCTGATTGGTTTGTTCGCATTCAGTCAGTTGTTGACAGATGTCGAGGATCGCAAGCGCGCACGCTTGCCGTTGATGGATAAGTCAATTTCGGCAGCCCGGATAGAACATCGTGCTGCAATTAAAATGATCTTTAAGCGCTGGCGCAATTTGGTTCGATCAAGTCTGATTGGTGTTCTAACGGGTATTTTACCCGCTGCCGGTAGCTCAATATCCAATATTCTGGCCTATGATCAGGCGAAAAAGGCAGCGCCGGATCCATCCACGTTTGGCAAGGGTGATCCTGACGGAATTATCGCTCCTGAAACTGCAAATAATGCCACAGCTGGTGGATCATTAATCACCATGATGGCCCTTGGTATTCCTGGAGATGTTGTGACCGCTGTTATGATTGGCGCGTTAATGATTCACGATATCGTTCCAGGTCCGTCGTTCATTCAGGATGAGCCTGTCCTCGCATATAGTGTGTTTATTGCTTTTTTCCTTGCGCATTTTATTATGGTCGGGACACAGGCGTTTACACTGAGGCTCTTTCTGTTTGCAACACGCACGCCCATGTACATGCTGGCAGCGGTAATTCTAGCCTATTGTTCAATTGGTGTGTTTTCACTGCATAATATCGAATTTGATATGTGGGTTATGCTTGCATTTGGATTGGTGGGATACACCTTGCGAAAGCTTGGATTTCCGTTGGCTCCGATGATTCTTGGTGTTGTCCTTGGACAACTTGCCGAGCTTAATCTGGGTCGTGCGTTGTCGATAAGTGATGATTACTCCCTTTTCATCACGCGCCCATGGTCACTTTTCTTTCTGATTTTGGCTGTTTTCTCTTTCTCCTTTCCCTGGTTCCAGAAAGCAGTTGAAAGAAAACGTCCATGGGCGTTCTATTTCGTACCCTTTGCGACGCTGTCGCTTTCCATTCCAATGTGGATGATGGAGGGTTTTTTGAGACCGGGCATCGGAGTATGTCTCGCTGGTTTTGGTCTTTACCGTTTTTATCGCGCAGTCAAATCAGATACATCTGTTGCAACGCAGTAGTTACTTACGGGATTCGTCCCGAATATGTGGATGAGTTATATGGATTTTTCTGATCTGAGCGCACTGTTTACGGGCGATAGTGGCACCTTGCTTGTCCTGGCGTTATCATTACTTGCAACAGGAGCTGTCGCCGGTCTGCTTGCCGGACTACTTGGCGTTGGTGGCGGTATTGTTATTGTGCCGGTTCTGTATCACGTGTTTGGTTTGATGGGCATTGATGACGCTGTCCGGATCAAACTGGCGGTGGGTACATCTCTTGCCACAATTCTGATCACCGGTTTTTCATCCGCACGAACGCATTTGAAAAAGGGCAGTGTCGATACTCAACTCTTGCGTAGCTGGGGGCCTGCGATTGCTATTGGTGTTGTGGCGGGTGCAGTGCTTTCGGGATATCTGGAGAGCCAGGTTCTGGTAGGTATATTTGCAGCAGTCGCAATGATTGTTGCGATTAATATGGCTTTCCGGTCTGAAAATATGGCGCTGGCAGATCAACTCCCGGGTCGCCCTTTTCGTGAAATTCTGGGGCTGATAATTGGCGGATTTTCAGTATTGATGGGCATTGGGGGCGGTACTCTTTCTGTACCGATCCTCACCCTGTTCCGTTATCCAATAAAAAGGGCAGTTGGTACCGCGTCTGCAATTGGGCTCATTATTGCCGTACCCGGTGTTCTGGGCGCCATTTGGTTCGGTCTGGATGTAGGCGGTCGTCCGGAATATTCCCTGGGCTACGTGAATTTGATCGGGTTCGCGCTGATAATTCCAACCTCCGCATATTTTGCACCCTGGGGTGCAAGGATAGCGCATGCCATACCGGCACGGATGCTACGATGGGCATTTGCGATTTTTCTGTTCATCACAAGTGTGCGCATGATACAAGACCTGTTACCATCAAACATGTTTTGATTTGTTGGTAAATTTGGGGACCAGATGTCAGGCAGCGATATACAGGGTGTGAGCAATCACCAACGGGATCCAGGCTCGCGTGCCTATGAAGATGTCATCGCGGGGATTCGTGATCGCCTGAATGACGGTGCGCTTGGGCCCGGGGATGCATTGCCGTCCGAGCGAAGAATGTCGGAAGATTTTGGCGTGTCCCGACATTCTGTACGTGAGGCCATTCGGGTTTTACAGGAACAGGGCGTTCTTGCCACGCGACATGGCAGTGGTAATTATGTGCGTGCGACCACCCAGGAAGAGCTTACACGGTCACTTTTATTGCTGGACCGGCCTGATGCCCGTAAATTATTTGAAGTTTTCCAGCTACGGGAATTGATAGAGCCACAAATAGCCGGACTTGCTGCCCAAATGATCAAGCCGTATCAACTCGAGGAGCTGGATCAGCTCATTCGCAAGCAGGTTGTTTGTACCGACATCAGCGAATTAAAGAAGATTGACGTGCGCTTTCATGCCTTGTTGTCAGAAGCGACTGGCAATAAGACACTTGCCGGTTTGATGGATAAAATTTCTGAAACCCTGAATGAATCACGGATTGAAAGCCATCAGAGTGATGAGCGGCGGGTCGCCTCTGTATCGGGACATTGCCGGATATTGGCAGCACTGCGATCGGGCGATAGCCAGGCTTCCTCTCATGCAATGCATGTCCACATAAATGATATCAAAAAAGCCATATCTCATGTGCTTGATGGCACGGCGAAATCCGGAAATAGTTGATCTTGTAAAATAGGTTCAATCCATTACAGATATTTGTCATTCAGGGCATTGACTAAATAGGGCAGACTTTTATCCATCCGATAATCGACCGAAAAATGGTCGTCTGGAAACTCTTCATAGATGTGTGGAATATCGGCGTGCTCCAGATTTCGATGCATTCGTCTTGCAGCATATACAAGGTCGAATTGATCCAGATTTCCACAATCAATCCAGAGACCTTTCAGGGTTTTTAGATTGTCTTTTGATTGCGTGAACTGAACCAGCGGATCCCATTGAAGCCAGTTTTCCCAAAGTTCGGGAATCAATTCGCAGGTCCACGGATCAACGGGCAGGCGAATGCCGAGATAGCTGCCGGGATCCGGATCATAGGTAGCTGCCATGGCCAGCAACATCAGGATATGGATATCGGTCCCATCCCAGCTATTGCCGGTTTCAATCTTGTTAATGTAGGCCTCGATTGAACCTTCATGGCTTGATAAAGCACGTAGTACCTGTGGCATTTCAGGGAGATAGGTCATTTCAAAGGCCATGTCGCCAGAGTGGCAGGCTGCTGCTGACCAGACATCTGAATGGCGCATGGCATGAATGAGAGATCCATAACCGCCGGAAGACTTGCCAAACACGGCGCGCTTGCCATCTCCACCACACAGGAACCGGTTTTCGATTGCCGGTAGCATGTCTTTGATCAGAAAATCTTCCCAATTACCCATGGCAATAGAGTTTATATACTGGTTGCCGCCAAGCCGGGTATAACAATCTGGAAATGCCACGACAGCCGGGTCCATCACACCACTGGCAATTAACCTGTCGAGCCGTTCTGGAACATTTTCACCAAAATTCTTCCAATTGGTATGTGCAGGACCACCGGCGGTATATCCCACAAGATCAACAAGCAGGGGAAGGTCGCTGCCGGTATGCTCAAATGGTACATAGACAATCACCTTACGTGTTGTCGGGTCGCCGAGCATGTTCGAAGTCAGTGCCCTGGATGCTACACTGATTGTGTGCAATGTCCCTTTTGGTGTATCGGGGTTTTTATGCATGGCATTGCTCCGAAATTGATTGTTCGAAGTTTTATCAAAGCGTGGATGATGGGGGAGGTCAATCCAGGGAACCAAACACAACGGGTCGGTCCACAACACTTTTACCATGCAAAAATTTATCCAGCGGTTACCCTGCGGTAATCCGGATCAGTATGTATTGTTATGCACTGTAATGGCGTTCATCCGGCTTTTGACATCGGATTGGCTGATTCCATGGGTTTTGGTTCTGCAAAGAAATTGCCCTGGGCATGGACAGCGCCATTGTTGGCCATGAAGTCCTTTTGCTCTATTGTTTCAATGCCTTTTGGAAAGACATAAATATTGAGATCATTGGCAAGGGCAATGATTGATCGCACTATTGCTGCGTCTTTTTTGTCGATCAGAACGTCATGTGAAAATGCTTCGTCAATTTTGATCATCTCGATGGGCAAAGCATTGAGCGCAGTGAGCGACCCACTACCTGTACCAAAGCCATCTATAGCGAACCGCAATCCCATTTCACGCAGTTGATTGATCGGGGTTAAAACCATTTCAAGGTGATGGTAGAGTTCGCCTTCCTGCATCTCCAAAAATAACTGGTCCGCCCGAAATCCGGTTTTTTCCAGAGTTCGTTTGATAAACGACACAAAACCGGCATCCTTTAATTGTCTGAAACTCACATTCAGAGACAGGAACTGCCCGACGGGAATACCAGCCATAACTGTCAGGGCATTTTCAATTACCCATTCGTCAATTTGTAGTATCAGGTCCGATTTTGCAGCAAGGGGAATGAAATCATGTGGCACGACGAGACCCAGATCCGGGTTATTCCAGCGCACTAATACTTCATGACCAATAGTCTGTCGGTTTTGGATATCAACAATGGGCTGGTACAATAATGATAATTCGTCATTGTTCACGGCGGTCCGCAAAGCTGTTTCCATTGTCAGTTCTTTTTGAACTGCTGCTTCCATTCCCGGGTTAAACAGCGAAAAGCTGTCACGTCCTGAAAACTTGGATTCATACATCGCCAGATCGGCACATTTGAGAATTTCTTCAGATGTTTCAGCAGGTTCCGGGAACGTCACACCACCGATGCTCGATGTTACAAAGAGTGTTTTTCCAGCTAGGTCGAATTTTTTTCGAATTGCCGCCTGAATTTTTTGAACGACGATTTGAACACCATCTGTTGCCCTGGCAATGCTGTCATCTATCTGGTGCATCAGGATAACAAACTCATCTCCGCCCAAACGGGCAACGATGTCTTCTCCGCGAACCGCATCTTTTAACCTGCGTGATACTTCCATCAGCAGTTCGTCACCGGCATCATGGCCCAGTGTGTCATTTATTGCCTTGAAGTGATCAAGATCAAGAAACAAAACGCAACCGTAGCTCTTGTGACGCCGACAAATCTGGATCGACCACTCAAGCTGGGTCATAAAATGAGCACGATTTGGCAGCCCCGTGAGGCCGTCATGATTGGCAAGATGCTTGATCCGCTGTTCGGCTTTTTTCTGTTTTAAGGAATAGCGAATAGCGCGTTCAAGGGATGTTGGATTCAGATCCTGTTTGACAAGATAGTCTGTTGCACCGGCTTCCATCGCTTCAATGTCGGTTTCCCGGCAGTCTTGACCGGTGAGCAGGATCATCGGTGCTTTATCATTGCCTGCTTCACAAATTTCACGAATGACATCCAGACCGCGTGTAGCACCCAGAAAATAATCGAACAACATTACGTCAAAACTCTTGCGCGCAGTTTTTGACAAGGCAGCTTCCCTGGTTGTGACCCAGGTAAACTCAAGCTTTTCACCATAAATATCACGCAGCAGATCTTCGGTGATCATGCTATCTTCTTCATCATCTTCAAGTAGAAATATTTTCACACTTCTGCTCCTACGCGCGTTTCGGCAATTTGACGACATTTACCCAGTATTCTGCGAGTGATCGTATCGTATCAACCAGACTTTCAAAGGTTACTGGTTTGGTAATATACCCGCTGGCACCCAGATTGTATGTTTCAACAATATCGGTTTCCGTACTTGATGTTGTGAGAACAACAATCGGGATTTGTTTCAGTACAGGGTTTTGTTGAACTTTTTCGAGAACTTCATGGCCATTCATACGTGGCATATTCAAATCAAGCAGTATCAAATCGGGGAAGAATTGTTCTTCCATACTGGCATATTCACCCCGAAAATTTAGTCGATCCATCAGATCAATGCCATCAACGGCAAATTCGACAATTGCAATTAAATGCTGGGCATCAWGGACAGCATCCTCGAACATGATCCGGTCATCTTCGTCGTCATCGACCATCAAAATTTTTAGTTTTTTCTGATATTCCGGCGCTGAAGGGCGCGATGCTGGATTATTCATCTTCTTCAGTACCCGGGGCCGGTTTTAGTTCAAGATCAAGTGGCAAATGTACTGTAAACGTTGCACCTTTGTCGGGTTCACTGGTCGCAGTAATTGTACCTTCATGGCGCTCGGCGATCCGGCGGGCAATCGCAAGGCCAACACCGGTTCCTTCATATACGTCGCGTCCATGTAGTCTTTGGAATATTTCAAACACCTTGGCGGCATATTCCTGGCTAAACCCAATGCCGTTATCAGCAACATCGATCTTCCAGAATTCCCTGTTGGGGTATTCTTCTCCGATACCGGTCACTTTTTCTATCGATACATCGATAATCGGGTCTCTATCTGCGGCCTTGTACTTGATCGCATTACCAATCAAATTTTGGAACAACTGGCGCATTTGCAACCTGTCACCGATGATTTCAGGCAATACTCCCATATTAATGGTGGCCTTGTTTTCATCAATGGCAATTTCAAGATCTGAAAGTACTCCTTCAACAATCTTGGTGAGATTGACATGTTCAAAAGCGTCGCCATGGGTGGCAATGCGGGAAAATGCGAGTAGATCAGTAATCAGGCCGGACATTCTTCCTGCTGCGTTGCGCATGCGTTCAAGATAATTCCGTCCACGTTCATCCAGCACGTCCTTGTATCCGGAATCAAGGCGCCCGCCGAAGGCCTGAATTTTGCGCAATGGTTCCTTTAAATCATGGGAGGCTATGTAAGCGAATTTTTCCAGTTCCTTGTTGGAACGGATCAGCTCTTTTTCCCGGGACCGAAGATTGTCCTCGATTTCCTTGCGCAGTGCATTTTCGCTTTCCAGATTGCCCATAGCCTCTTCGAGCGAGGCGTTCACCCGAACGAGCCGTGACTTGCTGTTTTCTTCAGCCGTGAATATCGCGTACATGGCCGCCAAAAGGCCAATCAGAACACATACATAACTTACTTTTTTGAGTGTGTGCGCCATGTCAAATTCGAAATCGAACAATGATCCGGAGAACGACATGAACACCACTTCAGAACAGAATCCGACGATCAGTGATACAACCAGCCAATGCTCAAACAGGTTAAACTGCCAATCACCCTTGCGCAAATAGCCAATTAACGCGATGCCAAACAAAATGCCGGGAATGAATTCTTCAGGACGATGGAAGATTAATTCAGGATAATGAGCACGCGGCAATGGTGCCATGGCAAAAAACAGAAAACTTGCAAGGGTGAAAGTGGCGGTGAAAATATATACGTAGGATTCCTTGATCCGACCGGCTTTGCCCATCTTGCGTTCCCGATGCCAGGACCACAGACTGATGATCATCACGATTGATAAAAACTGGCGCGATGCAACCCAGCTCCAGGGAATGAGCTGAATAATATCCGATGGCATGTATGGGCGGAAATAAGTGGATGTGACTACTGCATGATATCCATCAAGCAATGCTGTGCCGACAAAACCTGTGCCAATAATCAAAAAAACAATTTCTTTTTTTGTGTAATATCGCACCAGCGCCATAGCTGCGACCAAAAAAGCAAGCAACGTCGCTGCAACTTCCATCACAGTGTGCAGTTCAGCAGCACCTTTCCAGGTGTTACCGCGCAATACAGCATAGGCTGCAACCAAACCAAATCCGACAACGAAATAGGTAATTTTTCGATTTCGAATAACAGTTTCCATGGAAGGCGCAGTGCTTCTTTTTTGAGCTGCTGCTGCCTGCGCAAACATGTCTATGGAAATATTGGCCAAGATTGTATTCCCCGTTCCTGCACCACTTTGACGTGACTAAATCAACTTGTCATGGATGGCAGTATGATCGAACGGGTTTAACCAAGGATGTACGGAATAATTGAACACCTGGTTCATATTCTCTGATAAATTGAACAGGTCGGTAAATGGGGGGCCGTCGAATGTTCCAGATCAAGTTCAGGCAGATCTGTCTTTCTGCGTAGTTGCATAATCACGACTGGTATCGAGATATTTGCGTATTCGGGTCAGCACTTCGGTTGTTTCGGTAATCAGATCAACCGGGAAAACTTCAGCAAATGCCGATAAATCGGGATCAAGCGCCGCGATCGCTTTATTGCGAAACTCCAGCCCGGCTTCTGTAAGGAAAACGCATTTGCTGCGACCGTCACGTGGATTGGGTTGCACTGATATGTAACCCCGCTTTTCCAGTCCCGACAAAGTGTGTGTCATGGTGGTTTTTGCCACCTGAAAAGCCCGGGCCAGTTTGAGGGGGGTTGTTCCTTCTCCAACCCGGACGAGATTATTGATTACAGCGAAATGCGATATTTGAATTCCGGCAGGCAGGCTTGCTTCAAAAAGAACGCGTGTTAGCTGGTTTATGATGCCAATTTCGTTAAATAGCGTGAAACAGGCGAGGCGTTGTTCAGGTTGCATTTCGAATTTTACTTTCAACTGGCCAGCGAGGAGAGGGTGGCATGATTGGTCCATACCCAAGTCTTCCCAGCATTTGCACGGTGTGTCCTGCCGGGGCAAGCAATTCGTGTGCTTTATTATAGTGCATTTGCATTTCAGGGTATTCCTGTAATGCCTGACTTACAGGATGCAGGGCAAGCCCCATGCCTGTTGTGGCCAGATTTAGTCTTATCCAGCGCCGTCCAGCCTCTATCTGGTCTAACCGTGAATTACCTTTGCTGGTTATAGTCACATAGGCGGGTGTTGCATTCAGCATGGTGTTATAGATTTCGACGCCCTGGCCGAAAGAAAATGAATTGGTGTCCAGCTGTTGCTTCCGGGATAACAATCCAAATCCGATGAGTACCTCCAGAAATCCACCTCCCAGATCGATGCCGTCGGGATTTTGGTTGATCTCCGCTTTACCAAGGCGCATGAGCTCGACGCTTTCCCTGTTGGTTTCGGGCGTCATGGCTTCAAGCATCCATGCATCCCATGTGAGTTTTTTTAACGCGGTGACTGTCAAATCATCGCGATAGATATTGGCAAATTCTTCCAGGCTGCTTGCCAGATTGTCTGGAACCGAACGGGTTTCAAATGGCTCTTTTGTGGAGCGGCGGTTCAACACATGTGCAAATAAATTGTCTGGCTTGCCACCAGGTTCAAAATTGGCAATGGCGACGGGTCCATCTTCTCCCTCTGGGAACAAATCAAGATCCACATTATATCCATCCTCTGCTGCAGCCATACGCAACAATTCAAGAAAACACCCAAGGCCAATGGTTAGCTGCCGGGAGTGTGGATCGGTGTGAGGTAAATCCCGCTTCTTGTCCCTGTAGATGGTAATCTGGTTTTCTGAACTAAGATCAACAATCCATGGCTGTCTATTGTGCGGGTTAGGAGCAAGGATTGCGAAAGACAGCGCACGCTTGCGAGGTTCTTTATAAATCCCGGCTGATTTCCACGGTGCCAAAGCCTTAAGCGGTGTTCTGGTTGCAAGGAATGTTCCTGCTCCGGCTGTCGCAGCCAGAATACTGCCGCCTCCAATGAGGGCAAGAGTCTGTCGACGGGAAATTAGCATTGTGCTGTCCTTGTAATATTTAGTCCGATATTGTTCTATATAGTTCGATGTCGCACTATGTCAATGCGCAAGTATTTTGGATTTGCCGGGTATCAATAACAATCCCGTTCAATATCCTCGGCCAATACACGCTGGTCGTTGATTTTTCGAAGATCTATATTGTTGGTTAAACGTATAAACCTGGCATCAGGGCCAGGTTTGAGCCAGGTTGCCGCGAGTAAGGGTCCGGGAAGCAAAATGCCATCAATGCATCCAGTAATGTCGACATTGAATTTACCGGTTGTTCCTGCATTGTCGGACAACTTCCATTGTCCAACCGTCGTACGAGTGGCATTGAAACGCTCTATATCGAGGGGTGCGATTGAAAATATTTGATAGTGCAGACCTGGTGCCGGTAGAAGCCCGGCTTTGCGCGAACCGGCATAATTTGCAATTTCCACAAGTCTAAAATTTTCCAATATGGAATTTTCATGCAGCTTGCTGGATCCGCCCAACACAATCCTGAAATTGTCTTTGGTGAGATGGATTGATCCTGGCAGGGAGACTGCAATTTCTATTGCGGCTGGATCTATGGTTAGGGGGTCGAAATTCCGCAGTTTATACATTGTGGTGACCGGAACATGTCCACATCCAACAAGAATAAGCAGCAATAAGATTACAATTGATTTACGCATAATAATCCATTTAATTATCGTTTAACGATGATTAAATTTCGTATTTTCGAATTATGGCATTTTCGTGGCGGCAAGCGGGTGAACTGAACGTCTCATGAACATTGCCTTCAGTTCAGGTTCCTGCAGTGTCTTTTATACAGGTGGCAAGTTCACGGCAGCAATCGGATATTTACCAAACCCGAATAACGAAATGCACCGTAGAAAAACAAGACGTGAAAATATCACGCCACTTCCCAAATTTTGCCCGGCAGTCCGCTGTCGTCCGCCAGTTCAAAAGCCATATGTATTTTTTTCGGCTGCCAGGATTATTGCCGGTTTGCATATGCGCCGGGGCTGTCACCGGTGAGTGCTTTGAAGCGCGCGGAAAAATGCGCCTGATCAGTGTAGGCCAGACGATGTGCCAAATCGGCGAGGTCGACACTTTCGTCTGATTTCATGGCATCCAGCGCATCAAACATCCGATAACGGTCAATGACCCATTTTGGGCTGACACCAATCTTGTCAAAAAATAGTCTTTGTAATTTTCGAATGTTCAAACCAGCTTCGTCGGCCAGGTCAGAAACACGTACCAGTGTTCTGTCAGATTCAATTTTTTCTACCAGCCTGCGTGCCAAAATCGCGTCTTCGTTTAATGGCTGTTTGATTTCCAAAAGCAGGGGCGTAAGGCGTGAAAGAATTTCCTCCGCATGGCGCTCCTCTGCAAGGGCCCTTGGCAATTCCTGTCCCCGTGATCCAAAAATTACATCAAGTGGCTGCTCGGTATCGGACAAATGGGTCAGTGGTTCGCGTACAAACGCGCTCGCGCCGCCGGGATGAAACTTGGTTCCAAGCACAATGCCGGATCCGGTGATGTTATAATCAAACCTGCCGGTGGTGCAGCCGAACAACCCCGAGGTTTTTTGAGGATCAAGAACAAGATGGCAGGTGGGGTGAGGCAGATTGGACTGGCAATAATGCGTCCCCACCGGAATGTCCCAGGTAATAAACCAATGAAATGCCACGCAGTCCGAGAGAGCATCAGCTGGCTCGATCTGTCGAATTTTGGCGTAATTCAAAAATTGTTTTTCATCGAGTACGCCGCGAAGCTGTGGTGTCGATTCATCCTGCTGAAGTGTCATGTCGCATTTTTACAAGACCTGAGCGGTGCGTCCAGTGTTTATCTGCCTCAACCTGCAAGGAGATATCATGAGACAAGCCATTTCTGTTGAAAAACTCGCCGATAACGGGCAATTCAACATCACCGGTTGGGATGAAGAAGATGTGCATACGCTGCCCGAACCGTTTAAATTCAAACGGGCAAACGTAGAGAGGCTTCATAAAGGCGTTTTATGCGGGATTGAACATATGCAGTACGTGTTGATCTACAAGGACGCCGGGCGTAGCGAGTTCCAGGGTATCGGTGTGTTTGAAGGCACGATTTCCGGACTGAAAGGTCGCTTTGCCATGATTGAGACGGGATCATTTGCGGATGGTCAGGTGAATACCAGGTTTGAAGTGCGCCATTTATCCCAAAGTCATGACTTGTCAACTGTAATTGGAACAGGGCAGTATGTGACAGGCGCACAGGAACAGGTTTCATATCGTTATACAGCGACCTGCCCCGATCCGACCTGCGCTGATGAGACTTGCCATGGAGCATGATAATTATTCTATGAACTCGCCTTGCATCATGTCATTTCGCCATCTGAAATAGGGTGCCGGGGTGTTTTGTGAAAGATCGGGACTTTTCTTCAGGCATTCGTCCAGATGCTGAAGGATAACTTTTGTAATTGCCGGTAGTTTGAGATCCTGGGTTTGCGCGATTGTCAGCCAGTGCAGGTCCTGTAACTCATCCGTTGGACCATGTCCCTGCGGCAGTCGGTCTGCAATTGCGTCAGAAAACGCTACAAAAAACCGGGTGTCGAACCGCCGGGTGCGATGTGGCGGGGTTATTGCTCGCGCCAGGAAATAGATTTTTGAGAGATCTGGAACAATGTTTCG
>JAESRR010000036.1 GCA_016764535.1 Cohaesibacteraceae bacterium
AAAGGCACTGGTTGTGCAATCAGGTCCACCAGCACAACCAGTGCAGTTGCGCGAAAAGCCAGTGAGAGGACAGGCCATATATTCGCGGGGGAAAGAGAAAGTGCAGCGCCCTGCCCTGTGTTGCGAGGAGTTGTTCATACCGCCACCGCCAGTGCAGTTTTTAATTGCGCTGGTTTTGGCACGTCTTCCGGCCACTCAACGTCTTGCGGCCATTTGGAAGGGTCTGGCCAGTCTTTAGCCAGCGTTTCCATTATCCGCTCATACGTATCCAAAGAAACGGAGCTGTTATCTTGAAGACTGGCAATTCTGGTTCCACGATTGAACAGCATGTGGGAGGCACGAACGAGACTGATGCCACGCAACTGGCAATAAATTTCGATGGTGAGGATCATACCCTGTTTGAGTTTCATAAACGAGATAATGGGAATGCGTTCCCCAAATGTCAAGGGATTTCAATCCGTGTCGAAAGTCCCACAAAATGGGATAGTATACGCGACATGAAAAACACTCTTTCAAGTCGGATTGCCGAACGTCTTGCGACGCTGGGATTAAACCCCACGTCAGCGAGTAGACTCGTCGGCAAGACAAGGGATCTAATCAGGAAGCCACTTGATGGTGCGACGGACAACCCAACCGCAAAGAACTTACAGCTTATCGCGCGTGCCCTTGAGACGACGCCAGACTGGCTTCTCGACGGAACCGGTGAAGAATATTCTCCCCGTTCAAATGCCAGGCCTGCTCCGGATGTTGATGTCAGTTTTATGGACGAAAGCAGTATGAGCAGCAGCCGTACGACCCCGATTCTCGGTTCTGCTGCAGGATCTTTGTCGACCGGTGCAATTGAACTGGGTGATAGCAATGCAGGATTTGCAATCGATTTGCCTCAACTGCGCGGAATTCCAGGGGTTTATTGCCTGTATGTCATTGGCGACAGTATGGCGCCGGGCTTGAGAGCTGGACAACTGGTCTATATCAATCCGCATTTGCCACCAGCAAAGGACGACGTGGTTGTTGTTCAGCTGAATGTGCCAGGCGAAGCGACCTGCGAAGCCTTCATTAAACGCTTCGTGAAAGTGACTAAAGAACAGGTTGCCGTTGAACAGGACAATCCGAAACAGTCAATTCACTACTCACAATATACCGGTGATGATGACGAAGCTTTCGTAAAAGCTGTTCACAAAGTGGTCGCCTATTGGACAGTCTAGCCAAGTTCNAAAAATGCCTCACATTTTGCAATGAACCACTACCGGTGCATTGTGATGAGATATTATATCACCAAACCCCAATCCATAGCCCAACCCCATGGACAATCCCAACCGGGAAAAATATTGCACCAGCTATCAAAAATCCCCACGCTTGGGTATTTATGCACTCAATGACATGAGTTAGCCACGACCCGGCCATRAATAGAAATACCGCAATTCCAAATRCAYTCTCCACAACAGAATCCTCCCGCTTAAGGCGYTTATCACWGCAYAAMCYACYTWKMCAMGCAANTGTMNATYGSSAKYGAWTCTTTGTCTTCAATATGCCCCCCCCCAATTCGCATAATGATATTTGGGATCTCATTCCCTTTTTTATCTTGACTGGGACTGAGTTCCCTTTATATTCGTGTCAAACGACAGCAAATTCTGGATAACCAACCATGGCACGAAAACAGACCAATATAGCGATGGGAGAACGGTGATGGACATCACTCCCAATGGCTTTCTAAGAGAAGCCAATGTCTACATTGAAGTCATCAATGACGCAGCCGAAGCCCATGCCGATCGCGTAGGAACAACCAATCCGGCTTCTCTGATTATGGCCTATGCGGGGTTGATCCAGCTCCATCTCGCTGCGATCGATGTGATGGCTCAGAAAGTCGCAATGAGATCGATGGTAACGGAAACCATCTTCCGGGGTATTCATTCTGATGGAGAGGTAAATTGAACCCTTTCCCCAAACCTGTCGCCGCCCCTCTAAAAACCATACGCCGGGTCTTCACGCCAAAGACCAGGGCCGCTGCAGTGTCGCGCGATAACGGCTTGTGCCAGGACTGCGATATTCACCTCACGACCGGCACGGTCGAATATGACCATGTGATTGCCTGTGGACTTGGTGGCGATAATGATCTCGGTAATTGTGCCTGCCTCTGCAAAGCATGCCACCGCGCGAAAACCGATCGTGATCAGGCAGCGATTGCCAAAACAAAACGCATTCACAACAAGTGCCATGACATCAGGACGCGCAAATATTGTGCGCAGAAGATCCGTAGCCGTGGTTTTCAGACCCGGATGACGAAGAGCTTCGACGGCACCGTTAAACGCCGCACAGCCAAACGTCGGCGATTGCCCATCACGCCCATTGATGACGAACCAACTGAATATGTTTCAGCCGCCTGACCTCCCCCTCTAAGGGTGGCTAACCCGGGGGCGGGGTTTCCCCTCCCGTCCCCGCTTTCTCTTTCAAAGGATCAAGACATGCTTACCAGAGAGAATATCAAATTTGCAGGCGCAACCCTTGGCTTTGTGATCTGCGCAACGCTTGTGATCGTCATGGCGTTCGGGCTGGCAAACAGACTTTCTGTCGCGCACCTCATTGCGACTGCGGTTGTTTGAGGTGCTGCATCAGATCACCTTTTTCCCTTTGAAACGGAGTACTGAAAATGAATAGACTGGATCCAGATCAAATTGACCTTGCAGTTGGTATGCGTATCAGGGAACGGCGAAATCACCAGGGGCTTTCTCAAACTGCCCTTGCCGACATAGTGAGTGTTTCCTTCCAGCAAATTCAAAAGTACGAAAGCGGTGCTAACCGGGTGAGCGCAAGCCGGCTGGTCCACATTGCAGATGCATTGGAAGTTGCACCCGAGTTCTTTGTGACAGGCCTTGGCAATTCGGGAGAGACTGACGGCTACGAAATGCCGGTTGGTTATGTGGATATGGCCCGGACATCATGTGGCGCAGGTGTATTGCGAGACTGGCAACATATGAGCCGTCTGCAGCAGCAGGCGTTTGGCAATATCGCTACCGCTATCGTCACTTAATTGATTACAGGTTTCATGGGTTGTTTTGTGAAGCCATCACCATCCAGGTATTGATCATGAACACAGCATTCCTATTGATGGCACAGTATGGCGGGCAAGCGATCATTCCGCTCGAAACAGTGGGCAAAGACTATTTTGACATGACCCGCGCCGTCTTCTTTCGAAAGATCAACGATGGTAAAATCAAGATACCTGTGGTGCGCATGGAGATGAGCCAGAAATGCGCGCGTGGTGTTCATATAGATGATCTTGCCAGATACCTCGACGAACGCCTTGCAGCAGCAAGGAAAGAACACGAAGCGCTGTTTGGTAGATAGTGTCCTGACGAATTTGAACTCCAAGCGAATTCGCAAACTTCACACTTACACTTTTTGGGTGCGCATTTAGAAAATTTCCCGGTATACTAATAGTTCATTCGCCTGAAATTGCAAAAATCTGCATTTCAAATTTTGGGATAATTGTAGCAACTTTAAGTCATTCACAATTTGAATATTAGGAGATTTCAGTTGTTTAGATCGATAATCAAATGCATTTGCTGCGCACTTTGCATTTCGTTCGCCAGCCAAACTTATGCTGGCAGTAGAACTTTCCCAAGTATTGGTGCTCCAGCGTGGGTATGGTCGCCCAAAACTATTCCTGTCTGTTGGGAAAATTTGACGCCTAACCAGTCAGCCGAAGCTTCCTGGGTGAGAGATGCACTTCAACAAACCTGGGAACGACATTCACCCATCCAGTTCACCGGTTGGAGCATTTGCACCAATACACACAACGGCATTAGAATTCGGTTAGACGATAGCAATCCGCGATCCTATGTTGGCACCATCGTTGCTGGTAAAAAAAATGGAATGCACCTGAATTTTACGTTCCAACAGTGGAGCCCGATTTGCAGCCAATTGCGCCACAGAAAAAATTGTATCCAATCAATTGCGGTACATGAATTTGGGCATGCAATTGGACTATTCCATGAACAGGATCGACCAGACACACCAGCAAGTTGCCAGGATCAGTATTTTACCGACCCCGTTTCAATGAATGTAGTCAGAAACTACGGTTACCTTATTGGTAAATATGATGCTCATTCCGTTATGAACTACTGTGCTGCAAACGGCCCGGGAGACGGACTGACTCTTAGCCCAGGGGACATTCTGGGGGTTACGACTTTGTATGGATCGAAAGGTGATTTTCTATACTGTGTCATCAGTGGGGACAGAGATGCAAGATGCTGTCGTTTCCTAAGCTCCCAAGAAAAATCGAAGGCAGCAGCATGCAATCCTGGCCAGAGCGTACCGGAAATAGAACGCCTTTCATATTTCCAATTCTGCAAGGCTGCAGGAGAACCTCGATGCTGTGACCACCTAACACGGGCTCAGGCGAAAAAACACGCACCACAACTTTGCCCACTAAATTAGGGTGGACTTGAATTAGCAAAAACGGAAATCCGAGAAGTTTCACCGGTTGACCAAATTCAACCGGTGAACAAAAAACACCATCAAAATCCAGTAATTCGGGATCAATTGATCAACAATTTACAACATCACTTACAACATGACACCTCGATATGAATCAACACGCTGATTTCATGTCGCTAAATTTCTCGGTCCGTCCAATCCATCATCGGTGCAACGGAGAATCTTGAAGCATTCAATTCGTTACTATATTCTTTGTTTTCAATATCTTGCATCAATTATTCAATGTACTTATTTGATCGCATTTTACACGATTAATGATCATTTCAACCCGATTATTACACCATGGTGTACTATTTCAATTCCATGGTGTACCGAAATGGGGACTATTTCAAAGCGAAAACGTCGCAACGGAACCAGCGCTTACAGAGCGCAGCTGCTTATAAAGCGTAATGGCATAATAATCCATCGCGAGTCGAGAACTTTTAACCTTAAAAGAAGTGCTGCTGAATGGTTGCGCCAGCGCGAAGCCCAGCTTGCCAAACCAGAAGTGCTGAACAAGGTAATCAACCCCGAAATAACCCTGACGCATGTAATCAAGAGATACATTAGAGAAAGTGTCAACCACCTGGAAAAACCAAGGCCCAGGTGCTCTCAACGATTATGCGGGACTATGAAATTTCTCAGATGAATTGTGCTGACATCAAAAGCCAGCACATAATTGAATTTGTCACCCAGCTGGGGGCGAGTGTGAAGCCGCAGACAGCAAGCACTTACGTATCGCACCTCAGCTCGATATTTCAGTTGGCGAGACCGGCATGGGGCTATCCTCTTGACTATCAGGCTATAAAGGATGCCCAGCTTGTCGGACGCAAGATGGGGCTAACTGCCAAAAGCGACGCTCGAGACCGTCGACCAACTCTTTGTGAGCTTGATCGAATTCTGACCCACTTTGACAAAAGAAAATCCCGGCAATCCGCAGTGATCCCGATGCAGAATATCATTCTTGCTGCTATTTTTCTAACCCGACGTCTGGAAGAACTCACTCTGTTACGCTGGACTGATCTGGACATCGCCAACAATCGTATTCTGGTACGGGATATGAAACATCCCGGTGCTAAAGCGGGCAACAATATCTATTGTAATATTTCGTTCCCGGGGATGCAAATCATCAACACCTTCAAAAAACAACATGATCGCATCATGCCATTTAACCATCGAAGCATTTCCAGCACATTCACCTGGGCATGCAAAACCCTGGACATTAAGGATTTGCGTTTTCATGATCTGCGTCATGACGGCATTTCGAGGCTATTTGAAATGGGAAAAACGATCCCGCAAGTCGCGACAGTATCAGGGCATCGAAGCTGGCAATCGCTAAGTCGTTACACCCATATTTTGCAATCCGGCGATAAATACGAAGATTGGCCGTGGATTAAGCGTTTGGGCAAATTGGAAGAAAGTTCTTCTTCAACTGAAAACAGGTGCCTGTCTTCATAACAGACACCTGTAATTTCCTAGCTCCACGTTGCTGACACAGCCATTTGAACTGACTGAGGCAATGTTGTTGCTGTGATGCCACCATCTTCCGGAGTGAATCCGGCCATGGCATTTACAAGACCATTAACATTGGCAAATCCCGGTATGGAACTTCCTGCTTTAAAGTCCTTGATATGAGCGGAAAGACCATCACCTGTCGTGCCCGCATACCAGTTTTGGAGCGTTATACCTTCGGTCGATCCAATAACTTTTACATCCAGGTTACTACCGTTTCTGGAGAACCAAAGCAGGTTTTGCGAAATTCCACCCTCGAAGTTGAAAGTATCGGCTCCCGCTATGTTGACATCGGCGCTGCCCAGATAGGTGTCATGGACATCGCCAAGACCGAAGTTATAGGTATCACTGATCAGCTCTCTATGGCTGGCGACAGATATTGCAAGTTCGAAAAGACTCCTGCCCTCGATGACGACACAAACCAGAATTTGATAATTGCGTTGCTCGAGCCTGATGCGAATGCGCTCCAGTTGTTCAATGGCATGCGGACCGGTTGGACGACGAGGTACGCGCTTGAGAATGTGAGAGGTGGAGTTTATCCGTTCTTCAGGAGATCTTTCGCGCAGGCGGCCAACTCCTCCGGTATGAGCCATCCCTGCTTCGCCCTCACGATCCCTTTTCTGTCAACCAAAAGTCCCAAGCACGACGCCGTACCGAAGCCTTCGTAGAGTGCATCATCCATCCCGTCGACGAAGTAGCGATATTCCGGTGTCCAGCCACGCCGCATCAAGATCGCGAGTTCGAGGCGCTCCAGGACCTTCGTTGGCTGCCGATGAAGAATTCCCTCACGTTCATTGTCCGCGGTGACCCACTCTTTGCCCGCGTGCGGTGCCGGATCGATCTTCGGGTGCGCCTCTTTGCAATAGAGCACGCCGCGACCAAGTTGATCACCATGGCGTTCGAGAAGAGCTGTCAGCTTTGGAATTCGCGAGCGCGCAATCGGGCAGGTGAGCGATGCGCTCACCAGCACCGCCGGCCGGCCGTCCCAAAGGTTGGCGAGCAGCACTTCTCGACCCTCTTCGTCCAGTAACCTGACACTGGTCATCGCTTCCCCTACGCCAGGTCCGTGGTGCCGTTACATGTCAAACCCGGTTAGAGATGAAATGGCAGTGCACCGAATGTCAGCTCTGCGAACAGAGCGCTGCTTATCCAAATAAACTGTTGGTCACGTCGCTGACCATTCAGGATCGTACGCCACCAGTTCAACTGTGTTTCCATCAGGATCGCGGGTAAAAATCCCACGCCACCCAATCCAATTGAACAATTTGACACTATAATCCTGACCGATCCGTTCATACCAATCCATTACTTCTTGTTGTTCTCCATACGGCAGTGACAGAGCAAGGTGGTGCAGTGACGACCCTGCTCCAATTTCAGGTAACTGATCCTCATCGCTATGTGTGCTGTTGGTTTCACGGTCATGGCGAAACAGTGCAAGCACACTGGTGTGACCGCCAAACCCTTCAGCAATCTTGAAAAATGTCACCCTGTCATCAACGTCTCCTGCAAGATGCTCTAACCCAATCACCTCACCATAAAACTTCATCATTGCTTTCTTGTCTCGGCACCGGATCGCAATTTCGCCCAACGCCCGAACCTTAAATCCTCTATTTTCCATGTGTTATCCTTTCAATTTTTACATACTTGCAAAACCCGGGCTTAGGTGTTTGGTCCCTGCATTTGATGGTGTATTATATTCCGTTGAATGGAAGGACGCACTAAATCCACCATATGACGATAGCAGCAATGCATATTGCGGAGAAAAAGATATGGGCGCAGCGGTCATATCGGGTTTGCGGCACCCATGGCTTATGCCGCAAAGCGCATAAGTGAGATAAAAACCGAAGAACTATCGGTTCAAAAGTCGGACTTTCTAAAAAAATCACAGCTTTGACTGGCGTTGAGCTAAAGCTAATGGGATCGAGCACCTATGAAGGCTAACGCCTCTAATCGTTTGTTTTCCAATGTTTTTGAATCGCATAAGTCGTCATTATGGAAATTTTTTGAAAGTTGAAAACGGCAGGTTTGCAGTAGTTACGCGATTTTGAAAAAACCAATTTTCATATTGGCGGAATACTGTCATTTGGGATGTCGCTATACTCAACAGTTTTCTTAGAAAAATTGGTTTTACTTCCGTATTGGCAAAAATTCGCTAACACTAGAGGTTGATTTTACACTATTGGCGAGACTGCAAAGCGGCCTGACAATTTGGTGCATTTAACGTTGTTGGTAATTCTGCCTCGATAATCATGACCGACCATTTTTAACACAGGCGTGTCTGGTCGGTGGAAACTGTTTATATTGGGAGGAAGTAACCTGGTGTCGAGTAAAGCCCGCCGTAATCGAAATTTCCAAGATCGTTTCGTATTTTGACAAGACGTGTATTTACAGTATCTTGAGGTATGGTACATCTTGTTAAAATCTGTTGTGTTATAGGCTCTGCCATTTTTGTGTTTCTGCATGCAAACACAGCACAAGCACAGAGCAAAATGCCGGTTGCAGGGCTCGATGGTGTAGGGATAAACAGCGCGGTCATGTGGAGCGCCAACGGTCGCCCGAGCCCCCGATTTCCAGAATCTTATCTAAAACACTTCAAACCTCTGGAAAAATACGGGTTCTCAAATGTTGTTTTGGTTTCGTGTGCAGACTGGATTATTGAACAATCATGTAAAAAACCATTCCAGAATCGTGATGAAATCATCACTGCCGTGCGCCTTTTACTGGATAACACCAATCTTCATGTCACTTTGTCGCTCAAAGGGTACAAGCAAATAAAATTCAAGAAGAAAAATATTCAAGTCTTTCAACAGCGCCTTGAAAAAGAGCGCGCGGTGCAGAATGCGTTCGTTGACGCCTGGGCGGGCTTTGCCAAAGAGCTTCATGATGTGCCTCGTGAAAGATTGTCTTTTGCGCTTCTAAATGAGCCCGAGTTTGAATTACCCAAACCGACCAATGCCAAGCGAAAAAAATGGGAAGCAATTGCAAGTCGTGCCATTGAGGGAATTCGTTCCGTTAGTCCGGATCGCGTGATTATCTATGAAGGCATTGCAAAATCAACCGTATTCAGACGCTGGAAAAAAAGCGGCAAGCTGAAGTATAAATTCTCGACGCTTATTCGGAAGTTGCCATTCAAGGATATTGTGTATGGCATCCACACCTATGAGCCGGAGGCTTTTTTGCAACAAGCCAACAACCGGTTTGGTAGTTGGGGCAGGCCGTATGGGAAGTCCTATCGTCGCTTGGTAAAAGCAAATGCCGACCGTTTACTCAGTTGGGCAAAGAAATATCGCGTTCCTGTCATGGTTGCGGAAACGGGATGCGTAAGTTATGTTGAAGGGCGCGAAGGGCCTGCGAATCCTGACGATTGCGGAAAGTTTGCAGCTGATATTTACCGCTACTATGTGAAAAGAGGGATTCCAGTTGTTTGGTGGGGACTGGAAAAAGAAAAGACCATCTTTCAAAGAGCTGCGACAGACTGCACATCCTACACAAATAAATATTGCGACACATGGGTTCCCCTTTCACGGGAACCTGATCCCGCCTTGTTCAAGGGGCTTCGATTGAAGGCTGATTGAGTGCCGGTCCTCCTGGAAACCTGCTCAGGTGAAGCCGTATCGAGAGGCAACGGATTATCTGACAGTGTAATTTACTCAATCTGGTTGAGGTTTCCCGAACAAGAAACACTTTTTCTGGAACTGCTTGAGTACGAAAGCAGCAATGAATGAGTAAAGCCGGGAGTTGATGAACCTGGACTCAATCATCTGTCATTCCAGTTAGACGATATTCAATCTACAATGAGCAAAATTCTTGAGGCTGGTGGGTCGTCTATTGGAGAAATCACCAACTTCGGAACAACTGACAACCCGTTCCTGATTGTCTACATGCGAGATTGTGAAGGTAATGTTCTTGAATTGGAGCAACCTGAAAGCTGAATGGGTTTTCTGGACTGCAAATCGGTTTGACAGTTTGGTGCATTTTACACTATTGGCAAGCCTGAAAATGTCCGGTGTTCACCTGTTAACGGTCGTAAACCGGAACATTACCCCTGGGCTCAAAAGTGCCAACTTCAGTCTGAGAGTCCACCCTCGCACCATGTTCGCTTCGCTCTCGATTTCAAACTAAAGGCAATTGTGCTAATTCACTATTATCTCATGCCGAACTGCTTTAGAATACACAATACCAGTCCCCGGAATAAAAGCGTCTGGTTCGAAAAATCTTCGTCCATAACACTGTCTTGTCATTGAGGTTTAAAGAGACCGTGTCTCACATTGTCCCCCGATCCCCACTTATAACGATTTTGCAAGACATCGAATAATAAACCATTTGACATAATACCATTTGGTATCATATAAAATGACACCAAATGGTATTATATAGTCGTTTTTGCAAAACAATATTTTTTCAACGGGCCAATCATCAGGAGATATCAATGGGCAACTATCATTCATGCAAATTTCTGGTTTTAGCGGTGGCTATCATGTTTAGTTCTCCCGCAATTGCACAAAGCTCTTCAGCATCAACGATCAAACAAGTTGCTGTGTATCACAAGACGTCAAGTCAAGAACTTTACGACATCATAGTCGATGCTGACAAGCACACCGCAGCCACGCATCCCGCATCCGGCAACGTAAAATACATTGATCCAGCGACAGGGAAATCTCACGCCAAAGCACAAGTTGGCTTCGATCTGAATGCCTTTTTTCTGCCTGATGGTACACCGGGATTAGTCGCTCGGGTACTTGAAATACAACCAGGCAAACGGATCGTCTTCAGTTGGATCAATGTGGCCTGGCAAATAGCCAACACGCCATCCGATATCACAACAATGCCTTCAATTGTGGTGCTTGAGTTCAAGGACAACACCGTGGGTGCGGAGGTAATAATGACCCAGGTTGATGTCCCCGCTTACCAAATCCACATGGCCCGGTCCCCCTTTAGTGAAAATGGTGAAACGGCCCCACTCAGTGAAATTGTGAGGGTGCATTGGGAGCTGGCTTATTGGCAGCCTATTCGGAAATACCTGGAGGTTGTGCATAACAATTAGAAATTCGAGCAAGTCTCCGGCATTGAAGGTTTTTTAAAAAACCTCGGCCGGAGCAGACCTGAAATTGATCACTTCACCACAAGCCGAGATCCATTTGCTCACTTAAAAGGACTTGCTGATTGAACGCCGGTCGCTCGAAGGATGCCAGTTTCGAAAAAACAAACCCGCGAGATCGTCTCCAACGGCATTGGCCTGCGCCCGCCCCTGGGTCAGGCTTTAGGATATTGCGGCTCGACCAGCGACTGCAGTCGGCCTCGGAGCACTCCCTGATCCATTCTCGCAAAAAAAAATCGCGCTGCGACACCTTCTTTTCGCTATACCGGGCATTACGTGACCACACGACGCCAACCACGTTTGGCACGGCACATCTCGCAGTGTATACCATTCAATGAACCCTTCATGACGAACGAAAAGCCGGGGATTAAATGATTTGGCAATCGAGAACCAGGGTGACGAAAGCCCCACGCGCTCATGTCTCCACGGAAAGGGCGTTCGATTATCCAAAGACGACACGATGAGGAAGTGCCAGCTGCATAAGCTATATAATTTGATGAATTATAGTAACAGAGTGGCGCGTCAGGATTGATAATATAATTAAATGGTTTGTAAAGTAGTAGGAAATTTGGGCTAATGGGATGAATATTCGGAGACATCAGATTGAGTTATTTAAATCGATAGTAGCAATTACTATCTGCATATTAGTTTCAGACGTTGGGGCGGTTAATGCAAATCCCGCATTGGATTGCATTAACAAACAACAACGCACCACTTATCATGATATCTATACTTGCCGGCATGGACGACTAAGACCCGACACGATATTTGATCAAGAGCGGTGCGTGATTATGGCATGCCTTATGCAAAATATGGGGTGGGATAGTTGTGACTCCTGGCACCGTCAATCATTCAACGCAAGGCCGACGGATTTTAGAAGGCCGGCGTGCCCCCGGGCGTATGGAATACCGGGCGGAAGACCTAAAGATGTAAGGAATCCGGACGAACCGAAGGAACATATTCCTGAACATATGACATGTACCACGCATCCCAACATGTGGGGTTGTTAGATGCATGTAAGCGCGGTGTGCCGAGTTGGATTGATATTTATCCGCCATGCCGATGCGACCCATTGTATTGAGGCCAAGCGTCCCCCCAGTCATGTGGTTGTTGCGATTTGAGGCCTGCTATCGCCCACGAACACCATCGCCTGATATACACCTCAAGCGTAGCGGCGGCTGAAACCGCGTTGCACTTTTGCTCTGACACCCGACTGAAGAATCGCAATAGTTGTGCTTGTCGACGCCATTTCCCGGTGTTACCYTTATTGGCGGCGAGCTGGTTTGTTGATGCCGTGAAAATTGTAAGGTGATGAAAATGCAAAGATTTCTTTTTATGATTCTCGTCGCGTATGTTATCGGCGCTGCGCCGGCAATGGCCTCGAACGAAGCCGATCTGCAACGGCTCAACAGAGGAGAAGACTGCCCGGGCTGCGATCTGAGCAACGCAAATCTCAATGGCGCGAACCTCAGCAATCGGGATCTGAGCGGTGCCAATCTGACTGGCGCAAACCTCAATGGTGCAGGACTATTCAATACGAACCTGAGCGGTGCCAATCTGACGAACGCCATCTTTACAAATTCCAACCCGACCGGCGCAAATTTCACTGGCGCAAATCTAACCGGTGCCGATTTTTCCCGGGTCCATAAGCTTAATATCGAAGGGGCAGTTTTTACTGACGCCATTATATGCAATACGAAGTGGATCGACGGCAGYACGGTCGATAGCTGTCCGTAACCGCCGAATAAAATTTTGATATTTGAGTTCCCTGTTGCAGCAGCACTTTGGCGCAAACAGTTCGTAGAGCCATCGTCTATCTATACAGGAACTTCATCACTCGGAGGGTCATCATGACATTGAACGGGAACGCCGCCAATGTGTAGTGCCCGCAGGGCAAATTTCACTGTTTAACATCCACTCGAGCCTTTGTCAGCTCATCAACAAAATTCATGGCATACCCGGGACGTTTGCACCGACCAGACCCGAATAATACGCTGCATATTTTTTGAACATTTAGTTTTTTCTCCCCTAATCGGACACAAAGCTCTACCACATAATGTGTTTCTGCTTTCGCCACCAATAAAGACGCAATCGATAAACTGTTATTTGGTCTCAAATTGACCGAACACGGACGTCGAAGAGACATTTGTGGAAAGCGGTGCGCAGGTGGCATCGGAAGTTCAATTCTTATCATTGCTAACCCTGCAGTCTAATCTGTAGCCAGTGGTCTCAAAAATGACTGTAACAAACTCGTTATTGTAATAAGCCCTCTGGTGCGTCACCTTGATCGAACTTGCCTGGTCATGGGTCGTTCCAGATGAGGACTATCGGTTGGACAGAGCCATGAGTGCACGTCATTAGTTGGAATGATTATGTCAAATACTTTGGTAACAGGAATTTTTGGAGCTGTATTTGCAGTGATTGGCATTGGTTTGTTGTATTTTTCCGTTTCTGATTACAGAAGCACCAGTGCATTTATTGCCGAGACCAAAAAGGCTGAGGGTACGGTGATTGAGATGATAGAAGAGCTGAGAGAGGGTATGGGCCCCAACGAGCGCCGTGGATATGTTTATCTGCCCAGGGTAGAATTTATCGATAATGGCGGCATAAAACAAATATTTACGTCAAATTCGGCAAACTCTGAACTTTCTGTCGGTGAAATAGTGGAAGTGTTTTATAGGGAAGACAAGCCCGAGGATGCCAGGATAAATTCGTTCTCAACTCTGTGGTTGCCTCCAATAATCATGGCATTGTTCGGGGTGATTTTTATCCTTGTCGGCAGCGGTGTGGCCTGGCTGGTGACAGCGCAATGGCGTATCCAACGCTGACGGCTGACTTGCCGAAGGTAATCTAAAGGTATTTGAACGATTGATGGACGGTCATCATTGCCTGAAATTTGAAGTAGAGGGCCTTGATCCACTTGATGATGACGCCGAAGTTGTATCCTACGGCAGGGAGGATTGTCATGGGCAAATTGATGTTGGACCTGCCGATCCAAAGCCCCACATAGTCAATTAGGTGAATGTCTGCCTTTGGCACTCATTCACCGTAGTGGCAGTTTAAAATGAAGTCGGTTATCAGTGGTTAATCGGACTCAGAGACCTACCATATATTGCGCCAACCAACTTATGGCCAATCCCTGATAATTGTATCCACTAACCCAATAATGTGCATTATGGAAATTTTTTCAAAGTTGGAAACGGCAGGTTTACAATAGTTACAAGATATCGAAAAACCAACTTTTCAGATTGGCGGAATACTATAATTTGGCATGTCGCTATACTCTACAATTCTCCTACAAAAATTGGTTTTGCTTCCATTTTGGCAAAAATTCGCCATCACTAGGGGCAGGTTTAATATTTCTTTTGTAAAATGCTGGACTGGGTCAAAACAGTCGCCGCCCCTGCCACCAGATCCTACAATACCGGCGGGTATTCACTATCTGCCAATCATCCGTGTTTACCATTTTGCAACCAGCTGCCTGGCGGGATAGGCGTGCCACGATGTCTGG
>JAESRR010000037.1 GCA_016764535.1 Cohaesibacteraceae bacterium
TTGTAGATGAAAGTCATGTTCCAATTGGCCAGCTTGGTGCAATGTATCGTGGCGATTTTCGACGTAAAGCTAGACTTGCCGAATACGGTTTCAGGCTACCCAGTTGCATGGACAACCGACCATTGCGTTTTGAAGAATGGGATGCAATGCGCCCCCAGACAGTTTGTGTTTCAGCAACACCTTCCGCCTGGGAAATGGAAGAAGCCGGTGGTGTATTCGCGGAACAAGTCATTCGCCCGACAGGATTGATCGATCCGGTCATTGAAATTCGACCGGCCACAAATCAGGTGGATGATGTCCTTGATGAAGTTCGAAAAATGGCTCAGCTGGGCTTTCGAACGCTCATCACAACATTGACCAAACGGATGTCCGAGGATTTGACCGAATATTTGCATGAACAAGGCATTCGTGTTCGCTACATGCACTCCGACATAGACACGCTTGAACGCATTGAAATTATTCGCGATTTACGTCTTGGTACATTTGATGTTCTAATTGGAATTAACCTGTTGCGCGAAGGGCTGGACATTCCCGAGTGCGCACTTGTTGCCATTCTGGATGCCGACAAGGAAGGGTTTCTTCGGTCCGAGACTTCTCTGGTTCAAACCATTGGCCGGGCAGCCCGTAATGTGGAGGGTCGTGCAATTCTCTACGCGGACAGAATCACCGGATCGATGGAGMGGGCCATTGCCGAGACCAACCGCCGCCGCGAAAAACAGGTTGCGTATAATCTGGAACATGGAATTACGCCGCAGACGATCAAACGCCAGATAGATGACATTCTGGGTAGTGTTTACGAAGGAGATCACGTTACCGTCGGTGCCGGGCTGGCGGAAGCCGGAAACACTGCGTTAATTGGCAATAATTTGAAGGCCCATCTTGAAGATCTCGAAAAACGCATGAAAGAAGCAGCCTCCAATCTTGAGTTTGAAGATGCTGGGCGACTGCGTGACGAAATCAAACGACTACAGGCAACTGAACTTGCAATTGCTGACGACCCGCTCGCCCGACAACAACAAATTGAAGATCGTGCAGGGCGATATAAAGGCAAAAAGAAGTATGGCGAGGCCGCCAATCTCCCTGCAGGCACCAATATCGAGGCTCCCGATCTTGATGATATGGGGCCTGGAACCGGCCGTCCCAGACCAAAGGGCGCGGGAAAAGCTGCCGCGCGAGGGCGATCAACAGCTGGGCGGGCCGGACAACAGGCAGGAAGACGCGGGAAGCGCTAGTTAACTGCCCAGGTTATTCCTGAACAATTACTAACCCCTTCCCCGATATGTCGGAACCCCCTGATCTGGCAACCAAAGCCCTTTGGGTGGCTCATCGGTCTGCCAGAATACATCAATCGGCATGCCACCACGCGGATACCAGTAACCACCCATACGCAACCAGCGAGGTTTAAGCAATTCAACCAGTCGTTTGCCGACACCGACGGTACAATCTTCATGAAATGCACCGTGATTCCGAAAAGACAACAAATAGAGTTTTAGTGACTTGGATTCCACCAACCACTGATCAGCAACATAATCCAAAACCAAATGGGCGAAATCCGGTTGGCCCGTAACCGGGCAAATACTGGTAAATTCCGGCATTGTGAATCGCACCAGATAATTGGTATCGGAATGTGGATTGGGCACTTTCTCCACTTCCGCTTCCTCAGGAGATTGGGGGAGGCCTGAAGTCTGCCCCAATTGTGAAAGTCCGCTTGCAATTTTACTCATATCAACTCTCACGCAGCGACAATTTCGAGACGCTTGTCACGTTCGCGTAGTAACCAGATAACCGGAATCGCGAGAAGAACCATCCAGCCCTTGCCGACAATTTGTCCAGCAAGAAAATCAAGGCTGCCGAATGCGAGTTGAAGGAAAACAACACTGTCAATCACCAGACCAACAACGCTGGATGCGACAACAGCGGTGATCAGACCACGCTTTTGCAAAGGCGTATAAACTGCAAGATCTGCCAGTTCGGACAATGTAAATGCGGCTACCGAAGCGATTACGAGAAACGGAGGTGATATGAACCAGGAAATTCCGGCGCCAATCAGAATAGCCACAACAGCCCAAACGAACCCAAGACGGCGTTGGACCAGGTCCCGTAGAACCAGAGCAAGGCCAATCATCAATACACCACTTGGTGCCATGAGACCCGGCGCCACCGGAATAAGACAAGGACTTTGGGGAGGACAAACAGTGCCGACATTGCCAAGCATCCAGTTCGCAATCGGGATACAAAGCGTAAACGCAACCAAAAAGCCAAAGCCTTCCAACTGCTGTCGGGAAACGACAGAACGAAACATTTTATCTCCTCGCACCCTCGGGCAGAATAGGCCCGCGTGCATTTATCAGTTACACAATCAGGCAGAGGCCTGCGTGCAGGATGGCTCTTTACACCGACAATTGAACCAAGGCAAGAAATACCATTTAACTGATGTTCTCGCGCTTCTTCGTATTCGAATTGCTTCGGAAAATGTTATGGCTTGGACCATAGAAAGAATCGGTCCCGAGGAATTATAAATGCTGGCAGTATTATCACCCGCGAAAAAACTAAATATGGAAGATGACGTTCCATTTGAAACTCACAGCCAGCCTGATTTCCTTCGAGACAGCCGTAAACTGGTTCGGCAGGCTAAAACTCTGAAAGCGCAAGACCTGTCCAGAATGATGGATATCAGCGAAGACCTCGCAGATCTCAATATGCGCCGGTTTAAGAAATTCAAAACCCCGTTTCGGCTTGATAATGCGAAACAGTCAGCTTTGGCTTTTGCCGGTGAAACCTATATCGGTCTTGACGCTGCAACTCTTGAAGAAGTTGATCTGGTCTACGCCCAGGATCATGTCCGTATTTTATCCGGTCTATACGGTATGCTGCGCCCGCTTGATCTCATGCAGGCCTATCGTCTTGAGATGGGAACACGATTTACAAATGAGCGTGGCAACAATTTGTATCAGTTTTGGGGCGATAAACTTTCAAAGTCACTCAACAAAATAACTGTCATGCATGCTGATCGAACAATCATCAATTGTGCGTCAAGTGAATATTTCAAATCTGTACAACTGGCTGCCCTGCGACCGAAGGTCATTACGCCAATATTCAAGGACATCAAGGATGGCGAAGCAAGAATGATAGGTACGTTTGCCAAACGTGCAAGAGGTATGATGGCACGCTTCATGATTCAAAATCGCATCGAAAAAGCAGATGATTTAAAAGAATTTACAAGCGGCGGATATTTGTTCCAATCTGAACAATCAGATGAGACAACCTGGATTTTTACCAGACAACAACCTGACCTGCTGTGACCCCGGATTGCCTGGGAAAATGATATCTGAAATTGTGCGAAATGCCCTGATTGATGCCAGGTTCGGGTACGGGTTTTTTGCTTCTCATGTAAACCTGCTTTGGCGAATTGCCGCCGTTCGAATTATTTCAACACTGCTCACAACCGGTCTTCTCGATTTAACTTTGATCGCTATTGAAACACATTTTTTACAGGTTGAATTTGTTGGGAAATATTTTGGCCTGATGTTTTTCAAACTTCTGATTTTTGTTGTATCCCTCTCTACAATTGCTGTGGCCTGGCACCATGGTGCAGCCGGGCTAAACCCCATTCGCAAAAGTCTAATTCCAAATTTTAGCGAGACTTCCCGAACATATGCGCTGGCGGTCATGATGATATCTGCTGTCCTTATGGGATCTCTGATGATTGTCGTGTTCCTCACCAATACCATTGCAGGCGGCCTTTCTCCGATGCTCGGCATCAATATGCGTGTTCTTTCAACAATACTTACATTTACAGCAGGAACATTCACATTGGGATATGCCTGCCGATATGTTCCCCTGATTGCGGCCACCGCACATTCCGGAAAACAAATAATGTTGGCTGCCAGGGTCTCCACTGCCGAAGCATGGTCGATTTTATTTATGGGATCGGCAACTCTTCTTCCTGTTGTTTCAGGCAGCAGATATTTGCGACTGGAATTGACTGAGCTTTGGGCCACAGCTGCAATTCCTCTCACTCTTATATCCGAGCTGGGGCTCGCCTCGGGAATTCTTGTTTTTCTGGCGGCTCTCAGCCACCGACATGCAATCAACATACATAATTCTGCCGCGATTGAATCCTAGAGCCTGTGTTATCTTTGAGTAAACCGGGTTAGAATATGCGTAAATCAATATTGGCCTTTATTGCCGCAACTTTGTTATTTTCATCTCCAGCGCATGCAAAATCACAATGTGGCAAAGCATCGTGGTATGAATTCACGACTCGCACTGCAAGTGGCGAGATGGCCGATCCGGAAGCAATGACGGCTGCTCACCGAACCTTGAAATTCGGGACAAAGATGAAAGTTACCAATTTAGCCAACGGCCGCAGCACTGTTGTTCGGATCAATGATCGCGGGCCATTCATCAAGGGTAGAATTATTGATGTAACACGGGCAGTTGCCCGCACGCTGGGTTTCAAAAATGCAGGTATCGGTAAAGTCTGCATAGAAAAATTGTAGGATTACCGGGAGGCTGGTTATAGTTCCTTTAAAAATGGATTATTGAGGCGCTCGTGACCAATGCTTGATCCCTCACCATGACCGCATACAAAATTCACATCGTCGCCCAATGGAATGATGTTGTTTTTGATCGAAGCCAACAACGTAGCATGTTCACCTCCAGGAAGATCTGTGCGACCAATTGATCCCTGGAACAATACATCCCCCATTATGATGAATTTGGCTTCTGCGTTGTAAAAAACGACATGTCCTGGAGCATGGCCGGGGCAATGAATAACGTCAAAATTCCGTCCTGCAATCTGAACCTGGTCGCCGTCTTTCAACCAGCGATCCGGTACTACCGGTTTGGCACCAGGCACACCAAACTGGATGGCCTGTTCTTTCACACGGTCCATAAGCATACGATCTGCTTCATGGGGTCCTTCCACCTGAACCCCGAGGGATTTWCGYAAATCCTCWGCTCCGCCWACATGATCTATATGYCCRTGSGTRATCAGGATGCGTTCYACRGTGAAACCTTCCTGCTTTATRACAGACAGTARTTTTTCAACATCCCCGCCAGGATCAATGATKGTGCATTTTTTGCTACCYTCYGCCCAAACAAAAGTACAATTTTGAGCAAACGGCGTTACGGGTACAATAGCAATTTGTAGTTGGGACATRGAGCGGGAATCCTGATTTTGAATGSRTAATGGATACCCTGTGCCMGCRTCAGGCACAATTGCAAAATTTYCYGAAAGTTCACTTCAAATGTTCACAGGAGYKAKWCGATCCRYWATTTTCKCCTGCYCCGGCGATGTTACCCGCCACGCAGGAAAACAATTCSGCYCGCCGGGCTGASGCATAATAAACAGGCCGGATATTTTTTTGCCAGATCGCTACTGCWAGCCYKGGAGCCTTTGCGACAACAGCTATAGAWTGATCAGCAAAYTCATCAATYTGCTGCGGATGAAAAGTCGTYCCCAGCATCAGAATAAAACCAATGAGCAGRCCGCCCAGAAATGTGGTAGGTATCATCGAGATAAAAGGCATATTGCATTCCTGGTTGATCAGATTAGTGAACAAATCTTTAACACATACAACCTGAGATTAAACAACAGCCTTAAGTTCTGGTTAATCATCATTGTTAATATGCACTGGCCAGTTGCGAAGAATAGTTTTAGTGCCGAACAACCTCAGATATGGCAATCAAAATCGCTGAAAACAACTTCAGGGATCTTGCGCTTAAGGAAGAGCTGGTAGATATCAGTGTATGTGCTACCGACCACATCTGGTCCGGTTTGAAGCTGGTTATCCATAAACAACCACAATGACTCCAACCAGCAAATGATATGCAGGGGCTACTATGAATTATCGCCACATCTATCACGCCGGAAATTTTGCAGATGTCGTGAAACATCTCACTATCACCAGCATCCTGACCTATTTACAAAGGAAATCCGGGCCAGTTTCCGTACTTGATACCCATGCCGGGTTGGGACTTTATGATCTGACCAGCGAGGAAGCATCTAAAACGACTGAATGGCAAGAGGGATTTAACACCTTCCATAAAACTTTTCTGGCCAATGAATTTCATCCATCAATCATGGCGATGATTAAACCCTACATGGATCTTGTAACCGACTGTAACGATAATCAACCAATACACACAAAATATCCAGGTTCGCCTGAAATTGCCCGAAAATTGCTGCGTAAGGATGATCGACTAACCTGCATTGAATTACACCCTGATGACGCACGAAACCTTGGCTACAATATGCAATTTGACAGTCGTGTCCGGGTTCGGGAGCTGGATGCGTGGATAGCAATGAAAGCTGAATTGCCTCCCAAAATAAAACGGGGCCTGGTTCTGATTGATCCACCTTTTGAAAGAACCAGCGAGTTTACTGATATGCTGGAGGGTTTAAAAGCTGGGATAAAACGCTGGGCTACGGGGACATACTGCCTCTGGTATCCAATCAAACATCTGGATGATACAAATCAGGTAGCCCGTCGTCTGGAAGCTCTTGGTATCCCAAAAATCCTTCGTGCAGAACTTTATGTGAGATCTCCCTCTTCCTCTACCAGCCTCAATGGCACCGGCATGTTTATTGTCAACCCGACCTGGCCCCTTGAGAATGAATTAAGAAAATTACTTCCGGTCCTGTCCAAACTTTTCGCAAATGGTACCGGTTCAGGATCAAGAGTTGACTGGATTACCAGAGAAAATCCGACAATCTAGCCAACGGTGCTGATGACCCAATATACCGGCACACCAACATATAGCGTTCCTGCAACACACAACCAAAACCGAATATGCAGTGAAGCGAAACGGCGAAACAGAATTAAAATGGCACAAATCGCCAACAACATTTCCGCGATTTGTACAAAACCGCCGAAGTGACCTTTTTCCCAATAGGAAAGTGGAGAATGAAATCGCCACTCGAAAAATGGCCAAAAATGTTGATGCGCATCACCGGCATGAAAAGGGAAATCAAAAGCCAGATGTATCAAGGCGGACACTCCCAAAAACATAACGAAATCGCCCGAGATCCTGAACCAAACGTTTTTGCTATTTGTGTATCCGGGAATCCTGGCAAAAGTACTCATTACAGACCACCCCATTACCGCCAACAACCCATACAAAAATATCGAATTTGATATCGCACTGAGAGTTTGCCAGGGATCCTGCCAATACTGTTTCCCCCATAATACATTTTGCTGAATGCCTTGCGCTTTACCCCAGAACCAAAAATAGAACAGGAAGGCGTCCGGTAAGACAGCACCGATCAGAACTGCAATGTTGCGTCCTGTTTTTCCAGGTTTTGTAAACAGCAATGCACTGATCAGCAAATGTGTCTGGGTGTTCACGGATTACCCTTTTCAAACTTGATAAATACCGGAAGCAAATACATTTGCCTAATGTCTCCAAAACAATTCATCAGCATTCCTGTTGAAACGAATCAGACATAATGCGCGGAGCCCCTGTTCAAAGTCCGGACCCACAAATGATCATCCTGCGCTCGTCTCCCCCCTCTCCGTTTGGTCGCCAGGTAAAAATAGCCGCCAACATCCTTGGTCTTTACGATCAGCTACAGATCGAGAATGCCAATACGACTGATGCCGAAGACAGTTTACGTCAACAGAATCCACTCGGAAAAATTCCGGTATTGATTACTGCGAACGGCAAAATACTATACGATTCCAGAGTGTGCATTGAATATCTGGATTTCATTTCTGAATATCAGATCATACCCGAAGGTGAAGCCCGATTTGATGTCCTGACACTCTAGGCTTTGGGCAATGGCATCGTCGATGCCGCTCTATTGCAGGTTTATGAAAAACGGATGCGGACGGAAAATGAACGAAGTCCAACATGGGTAAGTTATCAGGCGGAAAAGATTCAACGCGCCCTCGCTCAAATGAATGAAAACTGCCCCAACCTTGAAAACGGGATCGATGCCGGCCATATCTCTATTGCATGTGCTCTGGGTTATCTGGATTTGAGATTTGATGGGCAGTGGCGAAAAGAATATCCAAATCTCGTCAATTGGGTGAACAGGTTTGCGCAAGCTGTTCCGTCTTTTCAGGAAACTGAATTCAGCGGATAATTGTTGTTTTCCGACAGGTACATAACATCAGGAGAAATAGTATGGTTTTTGGTTCCGTTCCAATTGTTCCCGCGAAACGACATAGCAGGAACACCGGCATTGCTGATGATATTGATTTCGAAATCCACGGTACTGAAATGCAGTTTGTAGAGATCGAACTTGATCCTGGGGAATCGGCTGTGGCCGAAGCTGGTTCCATGATGATGAAGCACCCGCAAATCAGAATGGACACAGTGTTCGGAGACGGGTCGGAGCAAAACGCAGGTTTTTTTGATAAACTCGTTGGTGCGGGAAAACGACTGGTCACCGGAGAGAGCCTCTTTACGACGGTTTTTACCCATGAAGGACAAGGTAAAGCAAAAGTCTCATTTGCATCTCCATATCCAGGCCACATCATGGCGATAAAACTGGATGAACTTGGTGGTAGTCTGATCTGCCAAAAAGACGCTTTCCTTGCGGCCGCACGCGGTGTTTCAATCGGCATCGAATTTCAAAAGAAAATTCTAACCGGACTTTTTGGCGGAGAAGGCTTCATCATGCAAAGACTTGAAGGTGATGGCTGGGCCTTTGTACATGTAGGCGGCAATGTTGTTGAAAAACGCCTCGAAGCGGGCGAAGAATTACACGTCGATACCGGCTGTGTTGCAGCCTACACTACAGGCATCGATTTTGACCTGGAACGAGCCGGCTCAATTAAATCAATGATATTTGGTGGTGAAGGCGTGTTTTTTGCAAAACTACGCGGCCCAGGCACCGTCTGGATTCAGAGTTTGCCGTTCTCCCGCCTTGCAGGTCGCATTTTTGCCTCGGCTCCACAGGCTGGTGGTAAACACACTGGTGAAGGATCGCTACTGGGCGGAATTGGAAATATGCTGGATGGTGACAATTAGGTTTTCTATGCCTGGCATTTTGTATTATTCCCAGGGCACCGCTATAAATAATAACAGTTCTGGATAGACTTGCTCAACACACCCACTCGTGTCACAAGATTCAATAAACAGCTCACCGGAAACAAATGATCGCAATCCGTTCGGAAAATAACACAGGCAAAATACCTGTTTCAGTGTTTATAATTGCAAAAAATGAAGCTGATAGAATTGGTGCCTGTATTGACGCTGTAAGCAGTCTCGTTTCGGAAGTGGTTGTGATCGATTCCGGGTCTAAAGATGACACTGTATCAGTGGCTATAGATCACGGCGCGCGGGTTATTTTCAATGCCTGGCCTGGTTTTGGGTTGCAAAAGCGCTTTGGCGAAGATCAGTGTCTTAAGGACTGGATCCTTAATATTGATGCCGATGAAATCGTTTCTCCAGAATTRCGCAATGAATTAAAATTACTGCTTTCGAGYGACGCYCCGAARCATGMTGCCTATCGCGTGCACATTGCAGAAATGTTTCCAGGAGAAKTGAAACCACACAGATGGGCYTATTCRCTGTCTCCTGTTCGACTTTATAAGAAAACAGCCGGGCGTTATTCAAAAAGTCCGGTTCATGATCGTGTTGATGTAAATCCCGATGTTACGATTGGTCTRTTRCGACACCGRATTCACCACGCGTCCATTMGGTCTCTCAGCCATCAGATAGARAAATTGAATWCGTATACCGATATGCAGGTKGCCGATTTGGCCRCCMGRGGACGYAATCTRTCRAAATGGCGAATTTTTACAGRATTTCCAATGGCTTTCTTCAAAGTRTATTTTTTAAGAAAGCATTTTCTCAGAGGTTTTTATGGTGTTGCAACAGCAAGCACCCTCGCCTTCATCCGCCATATTCGTATAGCAAAACACCTTGAACGGCGCAAATTGGATCAAGAACATCAGGCTGGTCGGAAAAATAGTTCATTATAATTATTATTTGGAAACACAGTCTCTTTTTATTCTTATCAGCAACACTATATATCAAAGCTGGTACTCCACCTTACTGGCAGACCGCAGGACAATGGATAACAGAATGAACAAGTTGATATTTTCAGGTTCCCGCGAGGCATGTGAATGATAATGTATATCAGCCTTATCGGCGGCCTTGTCATTCTCATTCTGGCAGGCGATCTACTTGTTCGCGGATCAATCAGCATCGCCGAACGTGTTGGTATACCAAAAATTGTTATTGGATTGACGATTGTTTCATTTGGCACTTCCGCTCCCGAGCTGATGGTTTCCCTCAAATCTGCATTTCATGGAAATGACGGCATTGCTGTCGGCAATGTTGTTGGATCCAATATTACAAACGTGCTTCTTGTTCTGGGCATCCCTTCTTTCATTCGTGCAACATCATGCTCTGACAGGGGTACGGGTGGCAGTGCCATCTTCATGGTATTTGTAACCGTTATCTTTGCTTACTTCCTGCTTCAGGGTCGTCTTGAGCACTTTCACGGGTTCATTCTACTTTCTTTACTCGGGTGTTTTCTTGCCTGGACCGTGTATGAAACCCGGACACAAAAAAAAGCGGGATTGTGCTCGGGTTGTGACGCAGACGAAATGGTAGAAGGCGTCCCGAAACATCTGGGTGTCGCGCTGGTTTTTACAATTATTGGTATGATCGGTTTACCGCTCGGTGGTTTCCTCACAGTTCTTGGTGGCGAACAAATAGCAAGAGCCTGGCATGTTTCAGAAGCTGCAATCGGGATTACGGTTATTGCCCTTGGCACTTCCCTGCCAGAACTGGCAACCACGCTGGTTGCTGCCATGCGAAATCATTCCGCAATTGCTCTTGGTAATGTTATCGGCTCCAACATTTTTAATATATTGGCAATCATGGGGCTTACAACTGCAATTATACCTCTGAATGTACATCCTCAAATAATGAGCTTTGATGTCTGGGTCATGCTGGGCACTGCTCTGCTTATCATTCCAACCGCTTTGTTTTGTTTTAAAATTGGAAAGAAAACCGGCCTGGCATTCGTTATTTCATATTTCGCTTTCGTTGGGCTGGTGCTCGCTCCCGGTACCTGATCCTCWTKGCATCCTGAACCTGCGCGGTATTGGCATCCTGAACCTGCGCGGTATTGGCATCCTGAACCTGCGCGGTATTGGCATCCTGAACCTGCGCGGTATTGTGCGTTTCCGCTGATGGACCATCAATGTAGTCGCCTGTTTGCTGTGGCAAGAATCGCGTTATAGATTGTGGATGACCGTAAGGCAGGTTATTTCGAATTCTACCGGGCAACACTGTGATTGACACTTCAAACACACCAGACGTTTCAGCTCTCGCCAAGCCGGTGAAAACCGGGTCGGAAGTGATTGCCGATTTTGTAAAAATGCTACCTGGTGTACCCGGCGTATATCGCATGATCGATACGAACGGCGATGTTCTCTATGTTGGAAAAGCCCACAATCTCAGAAAGCGTGTCACAAGCTATACTCGCCCGCAGGGCCTCAACAATCGTATTGCACGTATGATCCAGGCAACTGTTACAATGGAATTTGTAACCACTGCCACGGAAACCGAAGCATTGCTGCTTGAGGCAAATCTTATAAAACGCCTCCGCCCCCGTTTCAACGTACTGCTTCGCGATGACAAGTCTTTCCCCTACATACTCTTAACCGGTGATCATGAAGCCCCCCAAATTGTAAAACACAGGGGCGCGCGCAAGCGCAAAGGCCAGTATTTTGGCCCGTTCGCTTCAGCCGGTGCGGTAACACGAACGATTAATGCGCTGCAAAAAGCATTCCTGATCCGCAATTGTACTGACGGTGTTTATCAGGGAAGATCACGACCATGTTTGCTTTATCAAATCAAACGATGCTCAGCTCCGTGCACCGGGGAAATCAACGTCGATGAATATTCAGTACTGGTAGATGAAGCTGTGGCTTTCCTGTCAGGAAAAAGCCAAAAAATTCGAGAAGAACTGGCACAGTCGATGAACCGGGCATCAGGGCAGCTAGATTTCGAAGCTGCCGCGATCTATCGTGATCGCATCAGCGCACTAAGTGCAGTTCAAACTCACCAGGGCATCAACCCACAATCGGTTGACGAAGCAGATGTTTTCGCATGCCATGAAGAGGCCGGGCAAACCTGTATTCAGGTATTCTTTTTCCGCACTGGTCAAAACTGGGGCAATCGCGCATATTATCCAAAAGCAGATATTTCACACACTACGTCTGAAATTCTGGGATCATTCCTGTCCCAGTTTTATGATGACAAACCCTGCCCAAAACAAATCCTGCTTAGTGAAGTGGTGCCTGAACAAGCCTTGCTGTCGGAAGCATTTACACTTAAATCGGCTCGCAAGATTGAAGTCATTTCACCACAAAGGGGCGAAAAGCGTGATCTGGTTTCACATGCCTTGAAAAATGCAGAGGATGCGCTCGGACGTCGCCTTGCAGAGAATGCGTCTCAGGCGCGCTTGCTGGAAGGAGTGGCCGATGCATTTGATCTGGCGGAAACTCCACGCCGCATCGAAGTTTATGACAATAGTCATATCATGGGAACCAACGCTGTCGGATGCATGATCGTTTCCGGCCCGGAAGGTCTTGCAAAAAACCAGTATCGCAAATTCAATATCAAATCGAAGGATCTTGTCCCCGGCGATGACTACGGCATGATGCGGGAGGTTTTTTCCCGCCGATTCTCCCGATTGTTAAAAGAACATGGATCAATTTCCAGGAACGATACGGAAACACAAAAAGATACGCTGCCACCCTGGCCGGATCTGGTTCTAATCGACGGAGGCAAGGGTCAACTCGGTGTCGTTCGCGAAGTCATGCTCGATCTTGGGCTTGGGGACATTCCATTGGTTGGAATTGCCAAAGGTCCGGAAAGAGATGCGGGTCGTGAAAAATTCTTTGTTCCAGGCAAACCGTCTTTCATGCTTGCTGAACGAGACCCGGTCCTCTATTTTGTCCAACGACTGCGTGATGAAGCTCACCGGTTTGCCATTGGCACCCACAGAGCACGCAGATCCAAACAAATGATCCGGAACCCTCTCGATGATATCGCCGGGATCGGCCCCACACGAAAAAGGGCATTGCTGCAACATTTTGGATCAGCCAAAGCTGTAAGTCGAGCTGCTCTGAGTGATCTTGAGGCTGTTCCCGGTATTAGCCAGACGATGGCTCGTAATCTCTACGATTATTTTCACGATAATGATGATTAAAAGTCACTTACACCAAAAAGTGCAACCTGGTGACCAACAAGCGATTGACGCCCCCGGGGCTAACATGATCAAACAAAGTAATAGCTGGATGTGAATTTGAATATGCCTCAACCAAAAGCACTTAACATACCAAATCTCCTTACAATTGGACGGATCGCAGCGGTCCCGGCAGTGGTTGCCTGCTTTTATTTTGAAGGTAACACGTTCCGCTGGCTTGCCTTTACCCTTTTTGCGGTTGCGGCAATTACTGATTTTCTCGACGGGTATCTTGCACGTGTTTGGCATCAACAGTCTGCATTGGGCCGAATGTTGGACCCGATAGCGGATAAATTGTTGGTATCGGCAATTTTACTCATGCTTGCATCCAGCGGCCAACTTGCCGGATGGGCATTGTGGGCAGCAATTATTATATTGTGCCGTGAAATACTTGTATCCGGCTTACGGGAATTTCTTGCTGAATTGAATGTGAGTGTTCCTGTTACATGGCTGGCCAAGTGGAAAACAACCGCGCAGTTTGTTGCACTTGCAATACTGCTTTTAGGGCCTGCAGGCGAAATAATCTACAAAGACCTGGAAACTGTAGGATTGACACTTCTTTGGATCTCGGCTGTGCTCACTCTTTACACCGGTTATGACTATTTTCGCGTGGGTATTCATCACATTATCGGGGATGACGCATGAAGTTGCTGTATTTTTCCTGGGTTCGGGAACGTATAGGGCTGGACGAGGAAAATGTTGACCTGCCATCGTCTGTGAAAACGGTTTCAGATCTTCTGCAATGGCTAAAGAGTCGCGGCGAAAACTATGCCCATGCACTTGAAGCATCAGATGTCATTCGCGTCGCGCTGGACAAGCAACACGCTGAACCGGATTCTTTCATCGAAAACACACAAGAAGCTGCATTGTTCCCTCCAATGACAGGCGGGTAGACAGTGACTGTGCGTCTGCAAAAACAGGATTTTGATGTAACCACCGAGCTCGATTTAATGCGGGGTGACAGATCGGATATCGGTGCCACAGTAAGTTTTGTGGGTTATGTCCGGGATACTGCCAATGGCATCAAAATTAAATCCATGACACTCGAACACTATCCAGCCATGGCGCAATCACAACTGGAAAAAATTGAGACCAGGGCCCTTGCCCGCTGGCCTATTGATGATTGTCTGATCATTCACCGGTTTGGCGTGCTCAAACCAGCCGAGCAGATTGTGATGGTGATTACCTGCTCACCACATCGGGCTGCTGCTTTTGAAGCCTGTGATTACATTATGGATTTTCTCAAAACCGACGCACCTTTCTGGAAAAAGGAAAATCCGGTCTCGGGCAATGCTGACTGGGTCAAGTCAAAACTGGATGATGACGAAGCGAAGGCGCGCTGGAATTAAATTCCAATGCGCCTGTCACATTT
>JAESRR010000038.1 GCA_016764535.1 Cohaesibacteraceae bacterium
ATTTCGATGCGCTGGCCAAGGCCGCCACGCCACTGCCCTTCGCCTCCGGAATCTGCAAGAAGTTCCTTGGAACGAAAATACAACGGGCATTGGCTCTCTGTAATTTCGACAGGAATCGTGCCAACGCCACTTGGAAACGCCATGGTTGAAAGTCCGTCTTTACCCTGCCTGCCGCCGATACCACCAAGAGCAACATTCATCACGTTAAATCGGCTGGTATTCTTTAGCTTCGCCTGATTTACAAAGCCGTGAGCGCTCGCAAGAGCCAGCACCCAGATGCTGCCCGCACTTTCTGCCTGAACCGTATCTGGCAAAGCTTGAGAGAGACAACCAAACACGGCGTCGGGCAGCATCTGTCCGATCACATGACGTGCAGTGACGGGACTTGGGCGTTCGGGATCAACACATGACCCGGGTTGCGTGACAAATCCAAAACATTCCAAAGAACCTGCGTTGTTGGGAACATGTGGCGCAATGACGGCTTTCAGGCCAAAAACTGTGTATGCGTGGGAATAGGTTCTCGGGGAGTTGATGCCATACATTGAGGCTGGGGATGTTCCGGTGAAGTTTACGGAAATAGTGTCTTTCGCTATTGTCAAACAGGTTTTGAGGACGATGGGTTCTTCATATCCGTCCAGAGGCATTTGATAGTGAAATGAACCGTCAGGTAATTTTTCAATCGACTTGCGTGTGGCAGTACGGGATGTATCCAGAATATGCCTGGCAAGTTCATGCAGACTATCGAGGTGAAACTCAGCCATCATTTCTACAAGACGGGTTACACCTGTATCATTGGAACTTAACAAAGAAAGAATATCACCACGCACTTCCACCGGATTGCGCGAATTAGCCGTGATAATTGCCAGCACATCTTCATTCAATATTTTACCGCGCCGTAACATCAAATGAGGAATAAGCGTACCCTCCTCAAATACCGATCGGGCTGTGGCCGAGAATCCAACACCACCCACATCAATCACATGACAAGTGCAAGCAAACAATCCGATAATCTGACCGTCGCGGAATGCGGGTGTGACAACAACATAGTCAAACAAATGTCCGGTCCCGAGCCAGGGATCATTGGAGATGTATACATCACCCTCGTGCATGGATTTTGCGGGATATCGATCCAGAAAATGCACCACTGCATTCGCCATTGTATTGACATGGCCTGGAGTGCCAGTCACTGCCTGTGCCAACATCCGGCCATCAACATCATAAACTCCAGCTGACAAATCACCCGCTTCACGGGCGACTGAGCCGAATGCTGTCCGCAATAAAGACTGGGCCTGTTCTTCAACAACCGAAATCAAACGGTTCCACATCACCTGGGTTTGAATTGCCCTGAGCGCCGATCCTGTCATGCCGAATCTCCTTCGATGCGAGACAGTTGTAGATTTCCCTGTTGATCCACCAGCAGGGAAAACAAGGAGGTGACAACGGTAGAGGTCTCATTTTCGGCGATAATAGTCGGCCCATTCAACTTAAAACCCGGCGCTAAATCTGCACGCCAGTAAACAGGGGCATTCACCATTTTACCCGTCGGTGAATCAAACATGATGTTCGTCTTTTTCGGCTTTGCAGGAATTCCCGGATTATTCACTTCAATGGCAACATAAGGTGTTTCCACCGACGCACAAGTCACTGCCCAGGTCACAATTTCTACATTCATATCTGAAAGGCGTAGTCCATATATGGTTTCGTAAGTTTGCTCAAATTTCTCGCGCAGCTCGATCATATCGTCGATTTTCAAATCGGCATCGGGGAGTGAAATACGAATTTCATGACCTTGCCCAATATATCTCATGTCCACAATTCTTGAGAAAACAGCTTGTTGTCCGTTCAATGCGGGAATTACGATACTTGCGGATTCCCGATGCATCTGATCCAGCAAAATATTGGCGCGCCCGGGATCAAAACCATCAAGTGAAACCCTGACACTGCGCGTAACTTCATAAGCGATTGGCGCCTTCAAAAAACCAATGGCCGATCCCACTCCAGCTCCCGGAGGTATTATTACACTGCCGATGCCCATTTTATCTGCGAGGCGACAGGCATGTAATGGCGCACCTCCGCCAAATGCCACCATGGTGCAGATATTAATATCCTTGCCACGTTCGATAGCATGGACCCTTGCCGCGTTCGCCATATTTTCTTCGACAATCTCAATAACTCCGGCAGCTGACCAATGCTCCGGAAGAGATAATTTATCGCCAATATCTGACTGAAGGGCATTTTGCGCCGCGGCCTTATCAAGCGAAATTTTACCACCGGCAAAAAAATCCGGATCAATTTTACCAAGCACAATGTTTGCGTCCGTGACGGTGGCTCGCCTGCCACCGAGACTATAAGCGGCGGGCCCTGGCTTGGAGCCCGCACTGTCCGGGCCAACTGCTATTCGGCCAAGCTCGTCCACCCGGGCAATAGATCCGCCGCCAGCGCCTATCTCAACCATTTCGATCACAGGAATACGGACAGGCCAACCGGAACCCTTCATATCCTTGTAAGTGCGGGCAATTTCAAACTTATGCGCGCGCTCGGGAATTCCATTTTCGATCAGACAAATTTTTGCGGTCGTCCCCCCCATATCAAAAGCCAGCACGTGATGCAGTTTATTTTCCCTTGCTACATGGCTGGCGAGTAACGCGCCTCCCGCCGGACCAGATTCGACCAGCCTGACCGGGAACTGAGCCGCATTCTCGAGTGTGGTCAATCCACCTCCCGACATCATGAGATAAATCGGGGCATTCATACCAAGCGATTCAAGTCCGGATTTCAGTCTCAACAAATAGCCTGACATCAAAGGCCGCACGGCCGCGTTGGCACACGTCGTCGAAAATCGTTCATATTCCCGAATTTCGGGACAAACCTCATGCGAAAGGCAGATTGTGACCTGATCTCCAATAATTCTTTCAAGAATTTTGGCGGTTTCAACTTCGTGAGATGGAAATGCGTAACCATGCAAATAACCAATTGCTACAGCTTCAACCCCCATCCCGATGAGTTTGTGTGCTATTTTGGTAACTGCATCCTTGTCAAGTGGGCTCAGTACCTCACCACTTGCTGATACGCGTTCCGGCACACCAAATCTGAGTGAACGACCGACAAGTGGTGGCACGGCATCGATCATCAAATCATAATGATCAAAACGTTTTTCGTATCCCATTTCCAGGATATCCCGAAAACCATCGGTTGTGAGAAAAGCAACCCGTGCTCCCTTGCGTTCAATTAATGCATTCGTCGCAAGAGTTGTGCCGTGGACAAAAACTTCAACGTCACCTGGACGCAAACAAGCCATATCAAGGACCGTCTGCATCCCTTCAAGTACAGCAATTTCGGGAGCATCCGAAGTTGTTAGAATTTTGGAACTATGCCGAATACTACCCACTTCGAGTACAATGTCGGTAAATGTACCGCCAATGTCGGCAGCCAGGCGGACAGATGTTTGATTTTGCATTTTACCTGGTTGCTCCTGGCCCCGGCTAAAGGGGCACAATTTCATATCTCTGTTTCAACACACAATTTTGCGCGATGCTCATAATATTTCATATCTGCAATAATATTGCATAATGCATTTGAAAAAACAGTCAAGAAATTTATTTTAAATATGAAATTTTTAACTAAGAAATAAAAAAATCGTTTATTTACAACGATGTAATTCAAAATGATTTGGAATATGGAGATTGATAACGCCATTGACAGGTCGTTTCATATATGCAAATTTTTTATAAATCGCACCAACATTGATGCGACAACGCTCTGTTTCCGGTATATTCGAGTTGAATTGTCGGTTTTTAGTTCGGGGTGGCGAAGAATTATTATGAGATGATTGATTGTTTCCTGGGAGGGGAAGATGAAAAAAACACTTCTAATGCTGACAACTGCAGTTCTTGTTGCAACTTCAAGCCTTGCTTATGCGGAGGATGTTAAAGTTGGTGCATTGATGGGCGTAACAGGTCCTCTAGCCAATTTCATTCCACCGATTTTGAATGCAGCCAAACTCGCTGAACAAGACATCAATGACAACGGCGGCATACTTGGCGGCAAAACATTCAAACTGGTTGTTGCAGATAGTCAGGGTGCAGCGCAGCCTGCTGTCGACGCTGCAAGTAAACTGGTTAACATTGAGAACGTTGTTGCAATTATGGGAGCATTGACTTCCGGTGCAACGATTTCATCTGCCAACGCGGTATCCATACCCAATGGTGTGTTGCAAATCTCACCAACTGCAACAGCGCCGGGTGTATCAGATCTTGACGACAATGACTATGTATTCCGTATTGTTCCCAGTGACAATTATCAGGGTGCCGTACTTGCCAAAGCCGTGCTTGAAGAAGGTTATGGCAAAGTTGCAGTAACCTATGTCAACAACGATTATGGCGTAGGAATTGGCAATACATTCAAGAATGCATATGAAGCTCTTGGCGGTGTTGTCACCAAATTCTCCAAACACGAAGACAAGAAAAACTCCTATCGTGGCGAACTTGCCAGCATGGCATCAAGTGGGGCTGATGCACTTGTCGTGATCGCCTATGCTGCANGCAGTGGTGCCAAAATCGTCAAACAATCCCTTGAAAACGGTTTCTTTGACACATTCATCGGAACAGATGGACTGCGCGATGACATTTTGATCCAGCAAGTTGGACTGGAAGCACTGAAGAATTCATTCTTCACATCACCAACGTCTCCTGGAGATAATCCTGCTGCAGATTCTCTGCATGCACGATTTGACAAACAATTTGGTGGTGGTTCTGACAAACCTTTCGTTGATCAGTCTTACGACGCAACAATGTTGATTGGGCTGGCAATTCAGAAAGCCGGATCTACTGATCGTGCAGCCATCCAGGCAGCATTGCGGGATGTGGCTAATGCACCAGGTGAAATTGTTGGGCCAGGTGAATGGGCCAAGGCWRTTGCACTCATTGCAGASGGAAAAGACATCAACTATGAGGGCGCTTCCGGTTCGCATGAGTTTGATGTAAAGGGCGATGTTGCCGGTTTTATTGGCAAGTACGTTGCTGATGGCGATAGCTATAAACAAGTCAAAATTTACGAATAGCATCCACTTTTTCAAAAAAACAACAGCATTCGCGGTTTAACCGCGAATGCTCTCAAGACAGATTGATATCTGATCTCCAAAAACAATACGGGCCAGGCGATGTCTGTAAAAAGGGATCTATTCAGATTATGATCCAGCTGAACAACATTACAAAAAAATTTGGTGGCCTGGTTGCCGTTGATGATTGCAGCTTTGAAATACCTGCTGGCAAAATCACCGGGCTGATCGGGCCTAACGGTGCGGGTAAAACAACCGCATTTAACATTATTGCCGGGTTGTTGCAGCCGACATCCGGAACAGTGTTGCTGGATGGTCAGGACATCACCCGTTTGCCTGCCTACCAAAGRCAGAGCAARGGTCTTAGYCGTACYTTTCAGCTYGCACATGAATTCTCWCGMATGACAGTACTTGAAAATCTCATGGTCGCAGCGTCCAACAAGGATGGCGAAAATATTCTGAACGCTATTTTTCGACCTGGCTCATACAAAAGCAGTGATCGCAAGGCACATGATCGCGCCAGGGAAATTCTGCAGTTTCTGGAAATTGAAACCCTGGCAAGCGAGCTGGCTGGTAACCTTTCCGGTGGCCAGAAAAAACTTATTGAACTTGGCAGAGCGCTGATGCAGGAGCCAAAGGTTATTTTGCTTGATGAAATTGGCGCAGGTGTAAACCGAACCTTGCTCGGCAAAATTTCCGACAAAATTATTCAGCTAAATCAGGAAAGTGGTTTCACATTTTGCTTGATCGAACACGATCTGGATTATGTTTCAAAGCTGTGTCACGAAGTTGTTGTTCTTGCACAGGGACGCGTTCTGACAACCGGGCCGGTTGATAAAATTCGACAGGACGAACGTGTTATTGAAGCATATTTTGGCGGCGGAAAATACGAGGATCCGGCATGACCAATCCCATCCTGCAAGTAGCCGCCCTCACCGCCGGATACGGCACCTCTTCAATCATCCATGATATCGATTTGGTTGTAGAGGAAAAAGGCATTGTCGTTATTGTCGGGCCGAACGGAGCTGGTAAATCCACACTTCTAAAATCTATATTCGGGCTTACCAGTTATTTTTCCGGAGACATAACCTACGAAAATAGCTCGTTGCTGGGCATTTCAACCTCCAGTCTTGTGCCGATGGGCATCTCGGCAGTCCCACAAAACAACAATGTGTTTCCTTCACTTACAGTGGCGGAGAATCTTGATGTTGGAACCTATGCGTCGGCCCCAAAAAACTATGATCAAACACTGTCTTTGGTATTGGAGCTGTTTCCCGATCTCAAAGACAAACTGTCCCAGCCAGCTGGTGAATTATCAGGCGGTCAGAGGCAAATGGTGGCAATTGGTCGCGCGTTGATGAGTGACCCTCGCCTGTTACTACTCGATGAACCAACGGCAGGCTTGTCACCAGCCTATCTGGAAAAAATATTCGATCTGATTTTGCAAATTCGGGATTCGGGAATTTCAATTCTTCTTGTCGAGCAAAATGCCAAACAGGCATTAAGAATTGCAGACATGGGATACGTACTGGTCAACGGTAAAAACGGTTTCACAGATACGGGTACAAATTTGTTGAATAATGACGAAGTGCGCCGTGCCTTTCTTGGTGGAGGTGCTCCAAAATGATGGATTTCATCAACTATTATTTTATTCCCGGGCTTACGCTTGGTAGCATATATGCGCTTGGAGCAGTTGGAATTTCCATGATCTTCGGCATTTTGCGGTTTGCGCATTTTGCTCATGGAGATTTGATGACTGTGGGGGCTTATGCAGCTTTGACTGCAGTGTGGACACTTGGCATCCCGGCTTTGGCAGCAATACCCATAGGCATCGTATTCACCTGCGCGGTCGCATTGTTTACAGATAGATTTTTTTACAAACCTTTGCGCGATCTGCCAACAATTTATACAGTCATCGCATCATTCGGCGTTGCGCTAATTCTGAGATCACTTATTCAACTGGTTTGGGGAACAGAATCCCAGGTTTATGAAACCGGTTTCCAAAAACCAATTATTTTGTTTGACGTCTTACGTATCGCAACCCGTCATATTCAAATTATTGCGGCAACTTTTGTCATCGCCATCCTCCTACATCTGTTTCTTACCTACACAAGAACCGGAAAATCAATGCGAGCGGTCGCCGATGATCCCGCCTTGGCGAGTATCGCCGGCCTTGATCCTGAAAAAATTGTGCGCTGGACCTGGATTATTGGTGCAAGTCTTGCTGCAATTGCAGGAATATTTGTAGGCCTAGACACGGACGTCCATACCAATCTGGGCTGGAATATGTTGTTACCGATGTTCGCTGCAGCATTACTTGGTGGTATCGGCAGGCCCCTTGGCGCTATTGCCGGAGGCCTTATTATTGGTATGGCGGAAGAAATTTGCACATTTCCGGTTTTCGGGGAAGAATTGATTTCACCGAGCTATAAAAGTGCCGTCGCTTTTGTCATGATGGTGGGGTTGTTATTGTTCCGGCCGCAGGGCTTGTTCAAAGGGAGGGTCCTTTAATGGAATTGGCAGGCCTGTTCTTTTATCTAATCACCTTTCTCACCATGGCAGGCATATACGCAGTCCTCTGCCTTGCCCTTAACATGCAATGGGGATTTGGCGGACTATTCAACGCAGGTATTGCAGGGTTTTATGCAATCGGCGCATACGCTGCTGCAATCGTCACATCAGCCGGCTCCAAATCTCATGTTGGTGGATTTGATCTTCCTATCATTGTTGGTCTTGTAGTCGCAGGTATTATAGCGGGACTGGTTGGCTGGGCAGTGGCCCGCCTTTGTGTGCGACTAAAAAGTGACTATCTTGCAATCGCAACGATAGGTATTGCCGAAATAATCCGGTTGTTCATAGTTAATGAAGAATGGCTTACCAATGGCAGCCTCGGGATATCCCATATTCCAAGGCCGATGGAAGACTGGTTTGTTGGAAAACCTGCTGAAATTGCGTTTGCGCTTTTTGTCTGGTCGCTTGTATTGTTGACATGGTTTGTGGCACATCGCTTGTATATCAGTCCCTGGGGCCGCGTTTTGAGAGCCATCCGGGACAATGAAGAAGCGGCTGAATCAATCGGTAAAGACGTTCAGTCTTTCAGAACACAGACATTTGTGATTGGTGCCATATTTATGGCAGTTGCGGGTGCCCTGAGTGCGCATTACTTCAAATATTTCAGTCCTGATGCAACAGAACCGATTTTGGTAACATTCCTTGTCTGGGTCATGCTTATCGCAGGCGGCAGCGGAAACAACAAAGGTGCAATACTCGGCGCTTTGGTTGTTTGGGGAATCTGGTCCATGACAGAAATCCTGACGAGTATGTTACCTGATGGTATGACAACTCGATCCTCGTATATCCGTATGTTGCTTATTGGCTTGTTTTTACAATTCGTACTACAGCGCTATCGTTCGGGCCTCCTTCCGGAACGTGCCCCAAAGTTGCGTATTTAATTCAATTTCCCACCGGAATTATGAAAGATCATTATGGCTGAGCGCTCGTTTAAAAAAGAGGTTGAAAAACTGCGCATTGGTGCTGGTGAAACATTTCGCGGGGAAGGCATTCTGGCAATTACAAAGGCGTTACTGGAAAATGGCGTTGGATATGTTGGCGGATACCAAGGCGCACCGATTTCCCATCTGATGGATGTACTTTCGGATGCCGAAGACATACTGGACGAGCTAGGCATTCATTTTGAAGCCAATGCTTCGGAGGCAGCTGCTACAGCAATGCTGGCAGCATCCGTGCACTACCCAATTCGTGGCGCGGTAACTTTCAAATCTGCTGTTGGTCTGAATGTTGCGTCCGATGCCCTTGCCAATCTTTCATCAGGTGGCGTAACCGGTGGCACATTAATCATTATCGGTGAAGACTACGGCGAAGGTAGCTCTATCATGCAGGAGCGCAGTCATTCATTTGCAACCAAAAGCCAGGTCTGGTTGCTGGACCCGCGGCCCAATCATCGCTCGATTGTTGATGCCGTTGGCCATGGTTTTGCGCTTTCTGAAGCATCCAATACTCCTGTGTTAATGGAAGTACGCATTCGTGCCTGTCATGTGCATGGAGAGTTCGAGGCAAAAGACAATGTACGTCCCGAATTCACTGTAAGGGATGCGCTTGAAAATCCGAGACGACAAACCGATAGAATAGTCCTTCCACCCGCCTCCTACATTCACGAAAAAGAAAAAATCGAGAAACGGCGACCAGCCGCCGAGCGCTACATAAAAGACCATAAACTCAACGAACTATTTGGCCCAATAGAAGCACCCGTCGGCATTATTCTGCAGGGCGGTATGTACAATGGGGTGATACGAGCGCTGCAACGGCTGGGACTGGCCGATCTTTATGGCAAAACACAAATCCCGCTCTTTGTTTTGAATGTAACCTACCCGGTTCTACCGAAGCAGATTGAAGAATTTTGCAACAACAAGGAGACCGTCTTACTGGTTGAAGAAGGTCAGCCAGCTTATCTTGAAGAAACTCTTGGATCAATTCTGTTCAAGGCGGGCTCGTCGACAAAACTGATCGGCAAGGGCCCACTTCCTGCAGCCGGTGAATATACCGGTGAAATTATGCTAAATGGATTCAGCGAGTTTTTCAGGACCTACGCGCCCCAATATCTTAAAGATATGGATCGGGCACCCAACACACCCGCTATTCCCGAAGATATGCCGGATCTATCAAAATCGGTCCCCATGCGACCACCTGGATTTTGTACCGGCTGCCCGGAAAGACCCATTTTTGCGGCAACAAAGCTTGTCGAGGAAGAACTTGGACCACATCATATTGCGTCGGATATTGGCTGCCATCTGTTCTCCATAATGCCTCCATTTGAAATTGGCGGCACGACTATGGGGTATGGTCTTGGACCGGCATCCGCAGCAGCTCTTAAAGCCGATGGTGCGAGGCGATCAATCAGTTTCATGGGCGATGGTGGCTTTTGGCACAATGGTCTTTCAACGAGCATCGGCAACGCTGTATTTAATCGTCAGGATGGCGTTATTGTCATTGTGGACAATTACTATTCTGCCGCCACTGGTGGGCAGGATGTATTGTCATCCCGGGCGGAAAATGGTTCACGCGAAACAAACCATACGATAGCGGATGCGGTCAAAGGGCTTGGTGTTAAATGGGTTCGTCAAATTGACGATACCTATGATGTCACCAAAATCAGAGACACGTTGAAAGAAGCGCTTACTACTTCTCAATCCGGCCCCAAGATTATTATTGCTTCTTCGGAATGCATGTTAAATAAACAACGCAGGGAACGTCCGCTGATCTCGCAAGCCATCAAGGATGGCCAGACAATTATCAAACCCCGGTTCGGCATTGACGAAGATATTTGTACCGGTGATCACGCCTGTATGCGTCTTTCCGGATGCCCGTCACTTGGCCTGAAGGAACTTGATGATCCTTTGCGGGACGACCCTGTCGCCCACATTGATCAAACATGTGTCGGTTGCGGGAATTGTGGCGAAGTCGCCGATGCAGCGATCCTCTGTCCTTCCTTTTACCGTGCTGACTTGATCCACAATCCAGGTTTATTGGCTCGCAGCATGTCGCATATCAGGAATTTTATTATTACATTTTTACAAAGCCGCCGGGATCGTAATCGCCTGATATTTGACGAGAACGCATCGTCATGAATCAGGTTTTTAATTCGAGCGAGAAAATTATCAAAATCGCTATTCTTGCTGTCGGTGGCCAGGGTGGTGGCGTACTCACCAACTGGATAGTGGATTTGGCGGAACGCAATGGCTGGGCAGCCCAATCCACAGCTGTTGCAGGTGTTGCTCAACGTACGGGCGCAACAATATATTACATAGAGATGGCGCAATCTTCCGGAGTGCGACCTATATTTGCTCTTGCACCAGCTCCAGGTGATGTTGATATTCTGATTTCGGCTGAATTGATGGAAGCTGGACGCGCCATAATGCGTGGATTTGTCACTTCTGACCGAACGACTTTGATCGCTTCTTCCCATCGGATGCTTGCTGTATCGGAAAAAATAGTTCCCGGAAACGGCATTGCGGATAACAGCGATGTCCTGAAGGCGGCACAGATGTCCGCTTCAAAAGTAATCATAAAAGATCTTGATGCTGTCGCCCGGGAAAATGGTTCTGTTATTTCTTCAAGCCTTTTTGGAGCCCTTGCTGCTTCAAATGCCCTGCCATTTTCTGAAAACAGTTATAAAAATACCATTCGCGCATCCGGCAAAGGTATCGAAGCGAGCCTCAGGAGCTTCACCGCTGCCATACAATGTGTAGAGCAAACAGATGAGGAACATCCACCGACGGCAGTGATCGGGTCCCGGATTTCACCGATTGGAAAAACCAGTCTTGTCAGTAGATGGAATTCTCTTGCAAACCGTATCGATAAGTTACCGCTTCAAATACGGGATATGGCTCTTGCGGGTATAAAAAAACTGGTCGACTTTCAAGATCTCGACTACGCAGGAGAATATCTTGCGACTATTGAGACAATGGCCCATTCGGACAATCCCGATGAGAATTATGAATTCACAGTTCAAGCTGCAAAATATCTCGCTAATGCCATGGCATATGATGATGTTATCCGGGTAGCAGATCTAAAAACCCGATCCGGACGATTTGGCCGAATCCAGCAGGAAATCGGTGCCACTCCCGAGCAATTAATGGCTTTGACTGAATATATGCATCCCCGTGCTTCCGAGATTTGTGCAACGCTGCCCCGATCTATCGGTCGATGGATAGAGTCTAGCAAGGCACTGTCTTCCTGGTTGGAACGACGATGTATCAAAGGCAGGCGATTTGAGTCGCACCGGTGCATCATTTCATTTTACTTTACGTACTCGGCGGTATGAAACGCTGGCGTAGAGCACTACTTCGTCACGAACAGGAGCTTAAACACTGGTCCCTTTGGCTTGATCTTGCAAACAAACACCGTAATGAAAACTATGCACTGGGTGTTGAAATTCTGAAATGCCGCAGGCTGATCAAAGGCTATGGCGATACACATGCAAGAGGGCAGTCAAAATTTGATCAGGTTCTCCATATGCTCCAACCTCTGGAAGGTCGTCAAGATGCTGCTAACTGGATCGCCCGCTTGCGGGAAGCTGCCTTGAAAGATGTGGACGGCAGCAAACTGGAAGGCACAATTAAAACCATACACAGTTTCGTTTAGGCCGGATTTGATCATTTAAATCATGAAGGAGGTACGCCAACTCCACTTATTGATTTAACACTCTGGAACCCACGTATGCCCCATAAACCACCTTCACGCCCATATCCAGAATGTTTCACGCCACCAAATGGCGCGCCGGCAGCCCTGCTGGTTCCATTCACCTGAACCATACCCACGTCCAGTTGACGGGAAACAATTTCTGCCTGCCGTCGATCTGCAGTCTGGATGTAGGCTGACAACCCATATGCGGTGTTGTTGGCCAATTCTATCGCATGATCCGGATTGTTGAATGCCGTCATGGTCAACACCGGTCCAAAAATTTCTTCCTGCCAAATTCTCATTGCCGGTGTTACATCTGCAAATATTGTTGGTCGAACAAAATACCCTTCGCTAATTCCGTCGGGCATACCCAGCCCTCCACAAACAAGCCGTGCACCATCATCAATTCCGCTTTGGATAAGGTTTTGAACCCTGTCAAACTGGGTTTTAGAAATAACCGGACCAAGTGTTGTATCCCGATCGAGTGGATCACCAGGCAAGAATGCAGCAGCCTCAAGTTTGGCTGCCATGATTGAATCATCATAAATTTGGCGGCCAACCAACATTCTTGATGCCGCATTGCAGGATTGGCCAGCATTTCGAAATGCATGAGCCACACCTTGTTTTACAGCGAGAAAAACATCACAATCTTCAAACAGCAAATTGGGCGATTTACCCCCCAACTCCATAACAGAAGGAATTAAATTCCCGGCGGCGGCGATTGCAATCTTACGACCTGCGTTGGTGGATCCTGTAAATGAAACAACGGACAATTCGGTATGATTTGCCAGCGCTGCCCCCGTTTGGGAACCTGAACCATGAATACAATTATACACTCCGGCCGGGAGTCCGCTTTCATGGATTAATCTTGCAAGAAAAGTAGAAGAAAGAGCCGTCATCTCCGAAGGTTTATGAACTATGGTGCAACCTGCAGCGATAGCTGCCGCTACTTTCAATATCACCTGGTTTAAAGGCCAGTTCCAGGGTGTTATTATTCCAGCAACACCCAGAGGCTCAAACCGAATTCTTCCTTCCAGGGAAACAGTGCTGTTATGCATATCAAACGGTTGATTGGCAGCTCGAATTGTCGTTCGCAGATGATTGAGTGCTGTTCCAACCTGGGAAGATTTTGAAAATTCCAGAGGCGAGCCCATTTCCAAAGAAATCACATTTGCAAATTCGTCCCGGTGTTCTTCAATAAGCCCGACGAGCCGTTCCAGATATCCAAGCCGCTCTTTACACAAAACAAACTTCCAGGATTGTTCAAAAACATTACGCGCATTTATAACCGTTCTGTCGATCAGTGAAGGCAGACCACAGGGAAAGTAGCCCAGCATTTTTTCAGTCGAGGGATTTACAATTCGACCAAAATTGTCGCCCAAATCGTTTTCAAAAGTGCCGTTGTAATAATGAGCTGCATTTTGCATTGATAGAATCTCGCAAGACAGCGGCAAACCGCAATCTTCAATTTCAAATATTTTTGGAAATCCCAAAAGGGATCAGGGAAGGCGAAACATAATTTACCAGTTTCAGGACAGGGACAAAGTAGCAACTACAGCACAAATTGCAATTGAGATGTTTTTTGACGAATGTTCACGCAGATTTTGCATCAGCCTGAATTTCAGCCCAACGGCTAATTGTGACAAGCCCTTCGATCTGCCCTGCTTCAAACATATTGATCAGTCGCTCTATTAATATTGGAGTAAGTTCTGCACCGGTGCGCAGTAACAAGCGATCATTTGTTCCCTTGATCGGTCTTGCCAGGATATCTCCTTCCTGCAAACCAAAGGGTGTCAAATCAAGAATAGATTGAGCCCGATTCCCATCGGGAATATTCTGCAAAATATCTGGCACCATTTGAATTAAACGAGGATCGTAACGATCTTCTCGAAGCCTGATTACGTTTATTGCATCCTGGACATTTATATTGTTGGCATCCATCAAATCTGCAAGATCAATTAAAATGCAAAGTATTCTCGCATGTACAGGAATCTGGTCCCCTTTTATTCCGTCTTTAGGCCAGCCCTGACCATCATAGCTTTTGCGGCATTGTAGAATGGTCGCGGAGACACCTTCAAATCTGGGAATGTTGCCCAAAAGATGACTTCCCGTCGCGGAACATTTACCAATGAGTGCATTTTCCCCGGGAGTCAGGTCAGCACCTGCCAGATACTTGATTGTTATGTCATCCGGCAATGCCAAAAACCCAAGGGGATAGAGCATCGCCGAGATTTCCAGCTGCCAGATATTTTCCAGATCAAGCATGACCGACAGCTGTTTT
>JAESRR010000039.1 GCA_016764535.1 Cohaesibacteraceae bacterium
GATATTCTTTCAGAAATCCGTCCAGCGTGTCTGTGTTGGCAATATCCCGCGCTACAGCCTGGAATTCAACACTCGAACTTTTAATCGGCTGAGACACAGTATCGAATGCATTGGCCAAAGGCGAGTTGGACATTTTGGGTGCATATTTATTCCGAAGTCGATCAAGACCCAAAAGATCATCCGCAAGCGTATATCCAATAGCAGCACGTAGAACAGAAATTTGCTCAGAATCGTTTAGTTCCGGTCCATCCGACCACCGGCCAGCCAAATTAAATTCCAGCTGTTCCGCAGCTTTACCCCAATCTCTGGCCTGCCAGTATATATTTGCACGCAAACGTTCAATATCAGGACCATCCAGGTTCTTAAGCAAGGCTGCAGCGGTTTCTGCCTTCCCGATCTCCGCAAGGGCCCGGGCCTCCACCACGCGCCGTTGTCTATCCAGTATTTTGGGCAGGCGTGTTTGTCGGGTTTTACGCAAGGCATTTAACGCCCGTTGTGGTTTACCGTCCAGCAAGAATACCAAAGCAAGATCAGCCGCTACCTGGGCTCTCGCTGCACCGGCCAATCGATTGTCAACCTGATGTGACAACAACTCCTGTGCCTGATCCAGCAAATCAACCGACACAAGTCGATCAGCGAGACGTCGTACCATTTCGTCTCCCTGCCGCCCGATCGGTGTTAATTCCCTGAAATCGTAATACAGGCTAAGAGCTTTGACCGGGGGAAGTTGATTTGCCTTGTTATCCAGGAACAGGGATCGAAAAACTGCATTCATTTCGTCTTGTAGTATTCTGGTGGTGTCAGATTCGGCGTCCGACATCACAGATGATTTCATCGCAAGAAAAGCGTCCCTGTACCGACCATCTTCTACATACACATGTGCCAGCATTCTTAACGCAAGTCTTTCAGTCTCGTCTCCGCGCCACAAGGTTGTCAGGCCCTCCAGCCTGTCAACGACAACCTGCCGCTCAATCAGCCCTTCCCGATATGAAGTTCGTATATCAAGCAATTTGCCTTCCGCAGCGACCGGGCCTGCATCTGCCTGGGCAGCACGAGAAAAATATGTCAGGGCAATGTCGCTTTTACCACGCGCGTCTGCCAGCAAACCACGCAGGATATCGTACCGGGCGCCCTGCTCGACTGTTAAAAACGAAGGTTCAATTTCCGATAGATATGATGCTGCAGTGCCATAATCCTGAGACTCAAGTGCCGCGCGCGTAGCGCCCAGGCTGAGTTCGGTCTGAACAAATGGTGGATAATCATTTATGACTGAACGCGCTCGCAATGCGGACATTTGAACAGCTGGCCAGTCTTCAATATCGCCAGCAGCCAATGCACGCCAGACAGCAGCGTCTGGAAATTCAAGAAGATCGTTTTCACTTAGTCTTTTAAGCGCCTCTGTTGACCTGCGCGCTAAAGTTTCAGCAGCTCCCCGCAATATTCTAAAATCAGCTGTAGTTGCAAGCTGCGGAGCATCCTGTTCAACGATTTTTAGTTGTCCCAAAGCCTCATTTGCATACCTGTGTGTGAGGTTGAACTTGGCCAACGCCAACAATTTGGGTATCCGCTGACTCTCATCAGACAGAGCCAGATCATGGGTTAATGTCTGCTTCTCCCGATAATATTCCGCAGGATTTTCCGTTTTTAATTCCTTAAACGAGATAAACCCGGGGCGGCCAAATGTCGCCCCATTAGACAATCCCCCAGACAATTCACCCGCACCGGATGACGAAACTGTCAATCCGCTTTTGCGGGTAATCAGAATATCGGTGCCGTCCTTTTGTACAATCAAATCATCCACCCTGGGTGCGACTGCAATTCCAAGAGCTGATACAAGTTGTTGAAATTCAACAAACGCCTGCGGCTTGATAAAGCCCTGCGGGGCACCCAGAGCTGTCACGACAATTAGTGAATCCCCAACTGTCGGATCTGTAAATCTGTGCACTTTCTCCGCATCGGCAAAAGGTATTCTCAGGGCGTGACGCCCATCTGGCAATATAGTTCTTTCAGAAGACAATGGTTGTGTCGGTTCAAGCATGACTTCACCAATCGTCAAAATCCATCCATCGCCTTCCGATGAAAAAGTTGTCAGAGAGGGAGTCCGAAACAGGATTTCCATCGCCTGGGCCGATCCTATTTTATGGGATCGCACGTCAGTTGCCGATGTGCCCAGAGTAGCTTTCACAGATTTGAGGTTTAATACCCGGTCCGTATCGAATAGTGCCCACACTGACCCTCCACGACGGAACGCAGCAGCAGGTGTGGGCTTTGAAAAGGGAAAATACAGCCGAACAGTTCTGCCAAATTTATTGGCTTCCACCCGGATGTTGTTATCCTTTTCCCTGGCAACAACTATGTCAGTGGCTTCGCTATTGACCTTGGGTATTTTGGAACCCGAATTATCTGGAAATTCACCAATAATCATGTCCTGTGTCGAAGTACTTGTCTCACGATCCTGCATACCTGTTCTTGAGCGAACAACCGATACATTGACGTCTCCCCCGGAAGGCATCGTCTGCATCGCCTGACGGGAATTATCAGGTATCAACAAGGGTTCCACCGCAACTATTTTTCGACCATCCATCCCCCGGGAAATAATAGCATTATTTTGTTGCTGCAACCGTGCAGGTGAACTCGAACCTGACAAAATTCTTGATAACTCATTATCAAGCTTYAGYGCYTCTTTMGTKGAAATATCGACATAATAACTKCGRTCTTCYTCAAAYGCTCTCACRTCWGCCCTGGGATTRATCGTCARTTTAAAAATYAAAAAMCCTTCATTYCGTATCACTTTTACATCWCGAACRAAGGAAGGCARATCCGCAAGAATKGGAGAWATATCMACATCAACAACATGRTTGAARGATATGACSAGTGCACCTTTATCACGTCKAAAACTCGTTTCAAAMGGAACATTCCAGGTAAAMGCAAACCTTGAAAAAGTKGGCAASCGYCCKACACTCAGRACAAGTTCAGGATCCASMTCNCCCNTCTTTTCGRTTCTCTTCAGCAGCRCGAATTATACGCAGCGCTTCCTCGGCYCKCTTTGCMAGTGCAGCAATGACATCKGCTGGYAATCCGGGRGGCAAACCRGACCAGTTTGGAGGTAAAAAATCRACGAACAGACGTTCACCAGCYTCYTTAATRTTGACCCGYGTATTCTCGGTCAGMGCAAACCGMAGTCCYTTCAAATCGGGRTCAATACGAGCAACACTAATAAATTGRCCAAGWGGAACWGTTTTCTGGATGAGMGARCTTGTWAGRTTCATTTGACTGGAAAAYGATAAAACCAGCACACCGTTTGATTGCTTGGTTGAATAYTTGGGAAGGAGGTTTTGGCCCTTAAATGTAATTATGAGACGCCCGTAACCGCCTCTCTCCATACTTGTTTCGATATCAACATCGATAGCAACAGCTTTTTCAGTTAGCACAAGCATGCCGAACAAAACCAGGATACACGCTGACAACACACTTTGAGAATATCGCTTAAAGCATTGCAAGCAATTGTTTTCATTATAAAAAACAAAGTAGTTGATTAACATTTCAGGCAACCTGTCGGTAACTGTATTCTGCGTTCGAATATATTAGAACTGTACCCTTAAAATGCCCTTACCGCATTGATGAAAATCGTCTGCTAATTACCAATTTTGGGTAACTCACCCCCTTCAACATCGGGTGATGCGGTTTCGGTTTGTTGTCCGCGTATTGCAATCGCCATCGTCAGGCGCCCGGCCAGTTCAGGTTTCATGGCAGCCATGACAAGCGACATTTTTTTCGGCTGCATCAAAACCGAGAGCGTTATCAGAGTTTCCAGTTGCAAATTTTCCATAATTTTGGCTGCACTTTTAGGCTTCATCTGCTCATACATCGTTATCAACGCAGACATGCTGGCTCGTTTTTGCTCATCCCTTTTACGGCTTGCAACACCAATGGTACGCTCGAGTTCCTTGAGTGTTTCAATACGTTGCGTAACCCTTTTTTCAGCAGCACGTATCAGGGTTTCACGAACATCAAGTACTTCCCGGCGTCTTTCAAGTTCCTTGCGCCGTTCCGACAATCTCTCCAAAATTGCAAGTTCTGAACGAGAAACACCTGGTTCGCTGACTCTGTCACCAAGATTTAGGGGTTCCATCACCGGCAATGCCGGTTCTTCCTCAATCGCGTTTCCGTCCATACCACCGGCGCTGTCTTCTCCTGAAGACCCGTCCAGATCTCCAATAGCAGGCTCTGCTTCCTGAGCCTGGGCAACACCGATACCTTCAAAGGTAGAAAAATCACGAGAGACAAAATCCACAACCTTCAAAAAAAGCAGTGCTGAAGCGGCCAATATCACAAGAGGCAATATACGAATGGATTTCATATTGCATTACCCTTGCGCATTCTATGGCTGAGTAATCTTTCGCTCGATGCGGCAGCAGCATGTTGATATCGCGAAGCCGATACCGGTTGATCCGGAACATCATCGAGTGCTGACTGAGAGCGGGCCGCTACTGTAATCCGTTTGATCCTTAGCAAAACATCTTCCCCGTCAAGAACCCCGCCTTTCAGGGTAGACGTCAAACGTTCCGCTAATGTTAGCCTTTCCGAAAGGGATTTATCACATTCGATGGCTGTTGCTTTTAATCCAAGGATAGCCCGCTCGGCAATCTCTGTAGCTGTAACGAGTTCGCCAATTGTTGCTCTCAAAGCTTCCTCGTCAGAACGCAAACGTTTCAAGCGTGAATTAAGAATAGAACAGTACCCGATGGCTACCATAAGCAATATTGCGACAAGAATTTCGATCACGAGAGATAGCGTCATGATGAAGGCTCCGTCGCTGCATCCTGCACAAGCCGCTCGAACATCTCGAGATTCACTTTCGGCCTACGCAACGGTTGGGATATTTTTACAGAAATATTGTCACCCGCTCTTCCCATTTTCCCCTCGGTAAGCACAATCGGGCCACATCTAATTTCCACGGGCTGATCAGCAGTAGTTCCGAGCACCAGAGTTTCACCAACACTTAGCTCCATAATTTCATTCAAAGCCATATCCCGTTCAAATAACACCGCATCCAGTTCAATTTTCGTGGCATGCACTTCTGTGGCCAAATGCCCTTCCCAAACAGCATCACGGCCAAATTTCTCACCCATGAACATTTGCAGTAATAATTCACGTATGGGTTCAATTGTAGCGTACGGCAGCAACATTTCCATTTTGCCACCGCGGTCTTCCATATCGATGCGCAGTTCAACCAAAATAGCAGCATTTGCCTGTCTCGAAATTGCAGCAAATCGGGGATTGGTTTCAAGGCGGTCAAGGGAAAAATGAACTGGTGACAATGGAGCAAAAGCCTGCTCGGCATCTTCAAGCACAATTTCAATCATGCGACGCACAAGATTAAGTTCAATTGTGGTATATGGTCGCCCTTCGACCCGAATTGCAGACATCCCGCGGCCGCCACCGAGCAACACATCAATAATGGAATAAATCAAGGCGGAATCTACAGTAAAAAGGCCGTAATTATCCCATTCCTCTGCCTTAAACACAGCGAGAATAGCCGGGAGAGGAATTGAATTCAGATAATCACCAAACCGAACAGAAGTAATTGAATCCAGCGATACTTCAACATTGTCCGAGGTAAAATTACGAAGGCTTGTTGTTGTCAGTCGAACCAGCCTGTCAAACACAATCTCCAGCATTGGCAGTCGTTCATACGACACCATCGCTGAATTTATGAGTGCCCGGATCCCGCTTTTTTCGCCGGTAGATCCATCATCCAGATTAAAACCAAGAAGATTGTCGATTTCTTCCTGGTTGAGCACTCTGTCAGCGCCGCGAGAGTTTTCTTCTGCCTCGGGTTCGTTTTCATCGATCATCGCCGCCCATTGGGCCGCCATTTCATCGGCATCACCGGCACCCTGCTCTTCCAAAGCAGCGCCCCAGTCAGTCACCAGATCTCCACCTTCCTCTTCATCAGCCATTCGAGGATCCCGTCACTGTATCAATATCTCTTTGAAGAGAACATCATCAATCCGCACAGGGTAAACCGCTTCGTTTATCCGCCGCAGCAATTCCCGTTTCAAACGATAAAGTCCCGCTGAACCATCCAGATCGCTTGTCCGAAGTTCACGCAAATACACCTGAAAGGCATTCAGAATTCGTGGCATAAAGGGTGCAATTTGATCCGCCAGATCTTTCTCGGACAATTCAAGCGCCACGGTCAGGCGCAAATATTGCGATCTACCTCCAGCAGAACTCAAATTTACCGTCATTTCCGGAAGATCGTAAAAGTAAGCCGGTTTTGGAGGTGCTTTTGCCTCAACCTGGACGCCTTCCATGCCGACATCGTCGCTACTGTCAAACACGCCAGCAAACCAGGCACCTGCCCCACCAACCACTAACAGTACAACCGGCACTGCAATCATGATGATTTTTTTTAGTCCGCCGCCACTGTCAGCGCCCTCGACTTCTTCATCATCATTTTCAATTTCTTCATCGTCGGCCATAAACTTGCCTGACACCATTCACTACGGGACTCGAAATTAGCTTAATTTATAACGCCCAAATAGTTAACGAAAGGTTTCCAAAACACACCAGCACCCGGCAAAAACTTCCTGTGTTTACCCAATTWTGTACAAATTTTGCCGGGCTCTTTGTAAAGAAACATCACCAGAAACGCTAAAACCAGCCATTTATCGCATTTGGCACGCTTCATGCTTAATAGTTCCTGTCACAACGCGATTGGAAGCTGCGATGTGGCAAGGGAAGCAAAAATGGTTAACACAAATGGAAAATGCACAACTTATTAATTTATCGCGACAGGTCGTCTTGCAGCGAAAAATGGATGTGATCGCCAATAATCTGGCGAATATCAACACAGGCGGATACAAATCAGACAGCATTTTGTTTGAAGATTTTATGATGCCCAAATCCAGAGACAATGCGCCCAAAGGCTTCGATCGCAGGATACATTTTGTTCAGGATGACAGAATACTTCACGATTTCACCGCTGGCAGTATCATTGAAACAGACAACCCGCTTAATGCAGCGATAAATGGTGACGGTTTTTTTGTTATCGAGACCCCCGCTGGCGAACGCTATACGCGCAATGGATCATTTGAGACAAGTCCGGCAGGGAACCTTGTAACGCAGGATGGATATCCGGTTCTTGGTGTGGATGGTCCGATTTCATTTGAGGAAGCCGACCAAAACATTCTCATTGCGCGCGACGGGACCATTAGTGCATCCGGGCAGCGCCGCGGGAGATTGCGTGTTGTTAATTTCGAGAATATCCAGGCACTTGAAAAAGATGCATCGACCATTTTCAAAGGTGAAAATGCACAGGATATCGAAACACCTCACATCATGCAGGGATCAATAGAAAGATCCAATGTCCAGTCAGTACGTGAAATGGCGAATATGATACAGGTCACTCGCTCATACACTTCACTCGCAAATATTATGAAAGAGGCTAACGATTTGCGCGAACGCGCCATCAATAGTCTTGGTTCTTTGCAAGCATAATCTGGTCAAACCAGGGGGATAACAATGCAGGCTTTATATTCAGCAGCTACCGGTATGTTTGCGCAAGAACGCAATGTTGAAGTTATATCAAACAACATCGCCAACATGCGAACCACTGGCTACAAACGCCAACGTGCCGAATTTCAGGATCTTCTTTACATGAACCTAAGAAGGGTTGGATCTGCCTCGTCGGATTCCGGCACCATAGTACCAACCGGAGTTCAAATCGGGTCCGGTGTACGGCTTGTTGCCACATCACGCATCATGTCGCAGGGTTCGGTACTTAATACAGACAAGGAACTTGATGTAGCGATACGGGGAGAAGGTTTTTTCCAGATCGAAATGCCGGATGGAAGAACGGGCTATACTCGCGATGGTTCATTCGCTGCCAATGCGACAGGGCAGCTTGTCACCGCAGATGGTTACCTCCTGGTCCCGAACATAACTATTCCGGACAATGCGGAAGGCATAACAATAACGACACAGGGGCAAGTTGAAGTGCGCATTGGCACCGCAACAGCCCCGACAGTTCTAGGCCAGATCAATCTCGCCAAATTCCGCAATAAAGCCGGGCTCGAAGCGATCGGTGAAAATCTGTTTGCCGAAACTTCAGCCAGTGGGTCCGCCCAAACCGGCACACCACAATCGACCGGATTTGGCAGTCTGCTACAGAAGCATCTCGAACAGGCAAATGTAAATTCTGTCGGTGAGATTGCCAACCTGATTTCGGCTCAGCGTGCCTACGAAATGAACTCGCGCGTTATTAGAGCTGCTGATGAAATGCTCTCCTCTACTGCACAGCTTCGATAGGTAGGCAACCATGAAACCGCTCATAACATTCCTGATTTTGGTATTCATGTTTCCTGCTGCAGGAAACGGCGCAATGTTGAAATCCTATGTGGCAGTGTCTTCAAGACTTGTCACACTTGGCGATTTTTTTGAAGGAGCAGAAAAATATACGGAAATTGCCGTCTTTCAGTCACCTGATCCGGGCAAATCGGGGAAGGTACCTGCTTACAGATTGATGGAAATCGCACGAAAAGCCGGCATGTTAAATATCCATGATAACGGGGTGGTGGCAATAACAGTCGAGAGGATGTCAACCGAGATATCAATTGAAACCGTTCGCGAATTAATTTCCGGCCATCTCATAGATAACGGTTTCATCGCCGACCTGGCGATGACAGATATATTGATACAAAATTTTGATACCATCCTGCATGCTGATACCTCGGTTATTGAACCTGTAAAAATTCGACAGTTCGCCCACACACCGGGGCGCAAACGGTTCAGCGCTTCAATATCGATAGACCTTGGCAGCAAACAATATCTTCATACGATTGTTGGAACAATTCGCGAAATGATTGATGTGGTTGTTCTACAAAGGGCAATGAAACCTGGAGAAATTATTGGCCCTGGCGACGTCGAATTGGAACGCAGGGATAGATCAAGAGTTCGGAACAACCACACATCCGGTATTCCTGATCTTATCGGGCAGGCCGCCAGACGGCATTTGACTTCCGGGCGGGTGATATCATCAAGCGATGTAAGTGCACCAAATATCATTCGTCCCAACGATATCGTCGTTATTCTGTATCAGGTACCCGGGTTAACTCTCACGGTCAGGGGAAGAGCCGTTTCCGCTGGTGCCAAAAACGCAACGATCAATGTTCTAAACCTTCAATCCAACAGAATTATTCAAGCCAGAGCCATTCAGCCAGGCATTGTTTCTGTCACAAAAACAATATCACCAATCGCGCAGCTGGGAACAAACTGATGCCAATCATTGCAAAATTATTTACAGCAACATCGTTGTCAATCATTGTGTCTGCCTGTGGCGCAACAGATCGTTTTGCCAATATAGGCAAACCTCCCGCACTATCTGCAATTGGAAACCCTACTGCACAGGCAGGCTACAAACCGGTCCAGATGCCAATGCCCGCGCCACAAGTTGTAAGCTATGCAAGTAATTCCTTGTGGCGAAGCGGTTCCCGAACTTTCTTTAAGGATCAAAGAGCACAGGATGTTGGCGATATTCTTACAATTCTCGTCTCGATAAGTGACAGGGCCAAGCTGGGTAATGCAACAGCACGATCCAGGGACAATGCCGATAATCTGGGTCTGGCAGGCAGTCTTGGAGGAATTCTGGGTACAGATTTCATACCGCCGTCCTGGCGTGCACAATTTGACCCGAAAGTCGCAACCAATATCACCTCCACGACCAGTCAAAAAGGAGCAGGTTCCGTTGACCGATCAGAGTCCATTGAAACAAATATTGCAGCGGTCGTGACCCAAAAATTGCCAAACGGCAATCTGGTAATTGAAGGAAGACAGGAAGTTCGTGTCAATTTTGAAGTCAGGGAGATGATCGTTGCAGGTGTAATACGGCCCGAAGACATAGGTCCCAACAACACAATAGGATCAGACAAAATAGCCGAAGCCAGAATTTCCTATGGTGGTCGTGGCCAAATCAGCGACGTGCAACAACCTCGCTACGGTCAGCAAGTCCTCGATATATTGTTGCCGTTCTAAATATTCCATACCGTTCAATATTACTTTCAAATTGACCCGGGACATAGCCTGTTTGTGAATTAGCTTCCAAAATAGATTGCAAGCAGAAGAGCGCCACGCTTCCCGGCGCTACAACGAAATGGAGGCGCGATATAATTAAATATCGCGCCTCCATTTATTTTATCGATTGGGATTGTTGATGAAACACAAACACCGCTCAATTGACAGCTTTGAATTCTGGTCAGTGAAAAATGGAATGTAGAAACTTCCTAGTCATCCCGGTATTCTTTTTCCCGTCGTTCATGACGCTCYTGCGCCTCTATAGATAGTGTAGCAATTGGACGAGCACTCAGCCTTCTCAAACTGATAGGTTCCCCGGATTCCTCACAATAGCCATAGGAGCCATCTTCAATTCGTTGAATTGCAGCATCAATCTTGGAAATCAACTTYCGTTGACGATCCCTTGAACGCAATTCAATCGCCCGATCGGTTTCTTCTGTAGCCCGATCTGCAAGATCAGGATGATTTTTGCTTTCATCCTGTAATGTTTGCAACGTTTCCTTGCTTTCGCGAAGGATTTCTTCTTTCCAGGCGTTTAATTTACCACGGAAGAAAACACGTTGCCGCTCATTCATGAAAGGCTCATCATTCATTGGATGATAAGTCTCTCCGATAGCTATCGACATCTATAACCCCACGTTACTAGCCAGCGACCGAGGTGGAATATAGCGATGAGTCAAAAACCAAACAACAACACTTTTGAAAATTTTTTGTTTGACCACGTCTCAAGAGACTATTCGACTTCAAAAATCATTGAATTATCGGAGATAAACCGCAGAAACTAACGAGTTTTTTTGTTCATTTCCAGTTTTGCAAGTTCGACCTGAGCCCTCAAATCAATCTCATCCATAATACTTTCAAGCCGCTCATCTACAGATTTTGACCGGTGTTCAACAAGCTGCTTTAATTTTTGCACTTCTGAAAGGGTCAATCCACCTGCAAGAATACCTGCCTGAATCGCATCCATTGAATCGAGTAAATCACTTCCCCAGGCGACGCTTCTGCCAATTTTTTCTGCAACTTCATCTACTTCCTGCAAGGCAAGAAGGCTGTTCACGCTGCCGACAGACATCGGACCAGACAATCCCTCTGTGTGACCGGAGGCTGTATCCTTGCCAATTTCAAAACGTTCACCCGACGATGAAGTCTTTCCTTTCCGCTTTGATGGTTTCACGGATGGGCTGGAATAAGGGCCGGATATGCGCATTAGTCACCGACTGGTTCGAGCAAGAATTTAAATCAAACAACACTGACAGTGTCAGGCCATAGATATGAACAACACATTAAAGATGCGGCAATTATTGCCCGGTTACAATATCTGCCGGGCAGAGTTCACGCAATTATTCTGCCAGAGAGTAACACAGGGTCCAATAAAGGAGAATAACCCGGCATTTATAACCTTTCAGGAAATGGCATGACAATTGCTTTGTTAATCCTGAACAAGATTTACACGCTTTTTGTGATGAACTGTAATTCGGGAGTTAAACCAATGACGCTAAAAACCAGTTTTATTTCAGGTTTGATTCTGTTGCTATTGGCTACCAACTCATTCGCCGCATCCCGGATCAAGGATATTACGGATGTAGAGGGTGTGCGCGAAAACCAGTTAATCGGTTATGGCCTTGTTGTAGGTCTTAAGGGTACCGGTGATGGTCTCAACAATTCCCCTTTTACAAAACAAAGCTTGCAGGCGATGCTGGAACGTCTCGGGGTGAACACCCGGGGACAGACAATCAATACAAAAAATGTCGCCGCAGTTATGGTAACAGCCAATCTATCGGCCTTCGCAACCCAGGGAACCCGGCTGGACGTAAACGTCAGCTCAATGGGAGATTCATCCAGTCTACAAGGTGGCACATTACTGGTAACCCCTCTTCTTGGTGCAGATGGTGAAGTATACGCAATAGCCCAGGGCAGGGTCGCGGTGGGTGGATTTGCCGTCCAGGGCAATGGCGCTGAAGTCGTAAGAGGGGTGCCGACGGCCGGCCGTATTGCCAATGGTGGATTGATTGAACGGGAAATTGTTTTTTCCCTGGCATCGAAAACCAGTTTAAAACTGGCCTTGCGCAACCCTGATCTCACAACAGCTCGCCGGATGGCCAAATCCATAAATGATTTGATCGGAACATTTGCCGCTGATGCGATCAACCCGGCCACAGTTCGATTGACATTACCTCGTGGCTTTAATGGCAATATTGTTGATCTATTGACTGACATAGAACAATTGATCATTGAGCCTGACCAACCGGCCAAAATTGTAATCAATGAATCAACCGGAATTATTGTTATCGGCAAAAACGTCCGGGTCAATACGGTTGCCATCGCTCAGGGAAATCTCACAGTCTCCATCACAGAATCTCCAATCGTTTCCCAACCTGCTCCATTTAGCCAGGGACAAACGACACAGGTTCCCCGAACACAAATAGATATTGCAACTGATGTGGACAGAAAACTGGCAATTCTGGAAGGCGGTGTTCCCTTGAAAGATTTGGTAAACGGCCTTAACGCCCTTGGTATCGGACCCCGCGATATGATTTCAATATTACAGGCGATCAAGGCTTCCGGCGCTCTGCAAGCTGACATTGAGGTGATGTAATGGATGTACTTGCCCTTGCAACACCCGGATCGTCCGGACCGATATCTTCAGGTTCCAAAAGCCGCGTGGAACAAGCCCGATTGCTCGCCAGTGAATACGAACAGGTATTCATAAACTCTCTGCTTAAATCGATGTTTGAAGGCATGGGAGAGGATGACGAGTTTTCAGGAGGGTTCGCAGGCGAAACCTACCGGGGAATGATGGTGACCGAATACTCCAAGTCCATAAGCAAGGCTGGTGGTCTTGGTCTTGCTCCCCGGATTATGAGCGACATTTTACAACTACAGACTTTTCAGGAATAGCGGAAAAACGATTATGGCAAACGCACAGCCCAGATCTCCAATAGACATAGCAGCCAACGCGCCAATGCCACGCACACTGGAAGGCGTACTTGGCGAGTTCGACAGCATCATGAAAAAACTGCAGATAGCAATATCGGAGGAATCCCGATTATTGAAAGATGGCAAATTGCTGGAGGCTGCAGAACTCTCTCCGGAAAAGACAGCTCTTGCCATGCAATATTTGCAATATCATGAGTGGCTCATGCAGAAACGCGACGACCTGCAAAAGTTCGCCCCTGATCGTTTGCATCAACTTCGCATTCGCCACGAACTGTTTAAAGCAGAGCTACAGGTAAACCTTGCCGTACTTTCAACTGCCAGAGAAGTATCTGATTCGATTATCAGAAAAGTGTCGCAAAGTGTGCATGGTCCGTCGACCCACACATATGGCGGGACCGGCCACGTCCAGACTTCTGCCCCAATTCGTGAAGGTCTTGCGATCGATAAAAACCTCTAGACCAACACGGTTAACCATTTCTTGCCTAAACGCCTAAAAACAGCGGCCATATGTTAATTCTCGATTTACTCGTCCAGGCTATACTCAATCCCAAAGTTAAATTTGGTTCCAGTACGGGACAGAGTAATGGATGTAGTAGCACATAGACCAGCACCTCAGGCACAGGATGCCTCACCTCCTCAAGCCAAAAGCTTGCAGGGCGCAGTAGCGTCTACAACTGAATTACCAGCCAACAAAGTCGTTGAACAAACCAAGGAAGCGTTGAAAGCCACATTGAATTTCAAATCCATTGAAATCAGGAAAGGCAATCAAAGTTCTGCCAAATCCAAAGATGGCCAGCGTGAGACCAATGTTCAAAGCACCCTCACCCGCACAAATGTAACCGTCGATAACGCTACAAACTCGATGATATTCAAAGTGCTAAACCGCTCAACCGGAGAAGTCATTTCTCAAACCCCCAGCGAAATGATCCTCAAGTTGCGCGCTTATAGTAGAGAGAATGCACCCTACCCCACCAAAGAAACCAGTCAGATTGATCACTCTGTGTAGCAATCCAGCTGATCGATAGAAATCAAAATTTTACTGATTTGGCAATTCATTGCGAAACGAACCACCCCCTGGTTGACAGTGAATGTATTAACATTGCCTGCATCTCGTACCAGGCACACATTAATTTCCACAAACATCTCCCGGTTAATTTAGAACGATTATTCCAAATAATCAGCCACTTACCATCCTTTCAATTAGTTGACGGGTCGTTCGGTTTAATATCTCATTAACCATAACATCAGTTAACCATTTGTATTTACGAGTGATTTTCCATTTAGGCCGACACTGTTCGGCAGTGACAGAACTAGTCACAGCTATAACCAGGAAGGTAATAAGCTATGAGTGGAGTAACCCTTTCCGCAGGCGTTCGTCAGAACCTGCTTTCACTTCAAAACACCGCCGATATGATGAGTAAGACCATGAACCGTCTTGCTACAGGTATGAAAGTCAAC
>JAESRR010000155.1 GCA_016764535.1 Cohaesibacteraceae bacterium
GTGATGTCGGACAATCGCAATTTGAAACAGTGAATACCGACAGGCTTGTAATACGCATCCTGGATCAGGCGCGGAGAGTTGACCGGTTGCTGGTCGCAATCGCCGGGCCTCCTGCATCAGGGAAATCCACTCTGGCGGAGTTGTTAGCTGAAGATCTAAACACAGGGGCCGGGGACAATATTGCTTGCGTGGTTCCAATGGACGGGTTCCACTTTGACAACAGCATTCTGGAACCAGGAGGATTGCTACATCGGAAGGGCGCGCCGGAGACATTTGATGCGCAGGGCTTTGTAGATCTGGTTCTTCGACTTAAAAGCAATCAGTCATCGGTCAAATACCCACTGTTTGATCGAAAGGGAGACCGGGTTCTGCTGGATGCCGGGCTGGTGCAACGACAAACCCGGATTGTACTACTGGAAGGTAATTATCTGTTGGCCGATCTGCCTGTCTGGAAGCAATTGCATGGCCTGTTTGACCTGACTGTTTTTCTTGATGTTCCCCTCGCGCTGGTCAGGCAACGGTTGATGAACCGCTGGCTTAACGCAGGGATGGATGAAATTGTGGCCACCAGCCGTGTGACCGGAAATGATCTGCCAAATGCAGAGCTGGTTTTGCAAACCGCATTTAAAAGCGACGTGGTTATGCACAGTTAAATCTGTTTGATATTTTTTGACGGATTTTGTTACATGATGTTACGAAGGAAAAATACTTGTATTTTCAGTATATTACGTTGATGTATCACCCAAAAAAGACATGATGGTTAAATTTTGATATTAACCATCCAGAAGAGATCCACTTGCGATTTATATATGAATAATCACAATGCTCGCAGGGAGAGTTTTTATGCAACTGATTTCTGATCACATGGGGTCAAATGTCTTTAATGGCTGCATTCTTGCGATCTCTGTCACGTTAGTGATGCTCGGCACAGTAGGTCTGTTCTATGTATATGAACACTATTTCAACGCTAAATATAACAATCACACCTGATATTTGATCTATGTTTTTTCACTAAATAATTAATAGCACTTCCCGATTCCGGTGATATCTATCTGTGCCGATGTGCTCCCGTTAACTCTGTTCGGGAAAAGACCCTGGACTAGTTCAGGTGAACGATGACCAATCCTGACCAAATGGTCCATATAACTATCAGGGAAAGCTGGATGATGTTCGGCACCCGGCAGACAGTGGACAAATAATAGCCCCTCGCGTTTCATTGCATGCCGGGTAAGGGCCATTCATTCTGGATGATCTTAAAAAACCAGGCGCTCTGTTCGGGCGGCTGGTTTTTTGTTTGCAGCATAGCCAGAGACCAGCTCGTCTAGAATGGCAGGCTGATACGTGCAGTACCGCTATATCCAAGATACTGGTTTGAAGCGAGGCCAAATAACTGGGCGCGCATGGCCATGGAAAGTCCACCGGTTGTGGTCGCTTGAAAGCCTGTCGCGACACGTACTGAAGCGAAATCCGACATCTTCTGAAGGTTACTGTTTGTCAGGATGGTATTGGCAAAATCATATTCTGCCTTCGCAGATATCCAGGGGCGCAGCTCGGTGCCGCTTTGCAAATAATGGATCAGGCCAATTTTTGGACCAAGCGATAGACGCCCGGCACTGACGATTTTGGAAGCATTAAGATTACTGCCGCTGTCGGTGTATGAATCCTGCCATTCGCGAACATAGACAATTCGTGCGGAGGGCTCGAGGAACCATTTTTCCTGCTCAAAAATACCACGCAAATGAGCTGCGACCGTGACACGATTTGCATCAAAATCGCCGGTTGTTGTGCCTGAAACAGTTTCATATTCCGACCGTGTCCACGCACCAAAGACATCGAGCTGCAAGGTGTTGGAAATTTTCAATCCGGCATAGGAGCCAAGCGTATAACCTTTTTGGTTAAACTCTCCCATGACGCCGGAAGTGTCTGTATCCAGTTCAAAGATGCCGTACCCGCCAACAAGTCCAACCACCAGATTGTTGCCAAACATCCTGTCTAACCCGACAAAGGCACTAATCGACTGGCCTTCAAATGCGGTGCCTTCACTGTCATATCCAGCAAGACGAACCCGGGTCCATGCATTCCAGTCCATGGTTTCAGATTGCGGGGAAGGATAGGCTGCTTCAGATTTGCTGATCGGCGCATAACTGGCAATGGTTTTGTGTTGCAATGTATTGGCAAGACCTTTGGCGCTGGCAGAAAAGCCAGCGGCAGTGACCTGATCTCCGGAAGATTCCCGGAACCTGCTGCCCAGAGCATCATCAAATATTGCCGATGTCAGATCACTCGCCTGTTGATTGACGACTGTGTTGATCGGAGTTGTTGCAGCGGAACAGGTAACGAGAACATTTAGACCTGCACTGGATGAACGAAATACCTGCACTCCGTTCGAGGAAAAGGAAAATACCACAGGGGGATTTGCAGACTGGATTGGATCGGGGTCACGCCTGAATGTTGCTCCAGAATCAATCTCGGATACGGTAATTGTCTCTCCAACTATAACAGTGACTTGAATATGCTGTGCGGTTGATAATGTGTATCCGCTGGATATTTGAGAACATGTTAGACTTAAAGGCACACCAGCGTGAGCCTGATTTGTTTGCGATGTCAGCAGAACAGCTGACAAGGAAAATGCAGCAAGCAATGTGCTCTTGAATAGTTTGACGGAAGCTCTGGCAGCTTTCTTCATCGTTTCCACTGACATACCCATTTCATCGGATATGCCCCCCTGGTCATATGTTGCTCATATTTCTTGACCAATCATGCTAGTTGAGGGCAAATGCGGTGTAAAATTAACTCTGGGTTAACTATAAAATATTGGACCGTTATGCCCAAAAAACATAAATTTCTGTTGATAAACCTGTGTTTTACGTCGGGTTTCGTGCGGTTCTGATTGAATTTTCCGTGATCTGAATGGTGATCCGCGGACAAAACTGGAAAAAACTCACTGGGCTATTGAGATACATTAAATAATTCAGATATGGCCAGTCACTGCGATAAAGTAGAAAATCTGCATGGACAGACGTAAAGCAAGTTTGCTAATTGCCGGGGGAGCGCTTGGAGGTCTGGGTATTTTGGCGATCCCATATTTGGGATCTTCCGGTGTTCGTATTGTCGGATTTCCAACACTACCGGTGTTTGATGAAACTGCCGCGCAGATTGTTCCAGCAAATGCAAAAGTGGCAACGGAGCTCGCACGGACATACAATATCAAAGTGAAAATTCACCCCGAACTGCGGATATTATGCAGGACGGCGGATGCAGTCTCAACTTTGGTTCAATGGGCGCGAGAGCATGATATTCCATTTGCCATACGTTCCGGCGGGCATTGTTTTGCCGGGCACAGCCAGCACAGGCGGTTGGTGATTGATCTACGCGAAATGCAATATGTTGAGATCAACCAACAGCAACAAATTGTATCTGTTGGTTCTGGCCAGCATATCGGACCATTGCATCGCTTGTTGGCAAAAGCCGGGTTCGGAATTCCCGCAGGTGTTTGCCCGGACGTCGCAATTGGTGGCCATGTGCTTGGCGGCGGAATTGGATACGCGTCACGGCAAAGCGGTCTGTTGTGTGATCAATTGCAAAGTCTTGAACAGGTCAATGCGCAAGGGCAGTTGGTTCTGGCATCAAACGAGCAGAATGAAGATCTGTTTTGGGGCAGTCGCGGGGGCGGTGGCAATCTGGGTATAGTTACTCGCTTTACATTCTCATTGCGCAAACTGACCCAATTGAATGTCATCAGTATTCACCGTCGATTATCGACGAAAGATACAGCGCAATTGCTGGCGGACTGGCAAGAATGGTCGCAACGTCAACCGTTTGGTACCACGACCCATATTAAAATAACCAAATATCCAACAGGCGGGATGCTTGTTTCTTTTACCGGCCAATCAACCGAGCCGCGTGATCGTTTGGTGATGGCGATGGCCGGGATCTTTGCTGGCACTGTGCCGGATTTTGAACGGGATATCACAACAGGCAGCCCTATCGAGGCGCTGGCAAAGGAACCGGAAGGTGGAAACCTGCCAGGCGTATATGAATTTGTCCAGCATGAACTTTTGCGTCAGGCTTTGGATTTGGATCAGTGCCTTGCGTTACTTGAAATTCTGGAATCCCATATCGTCAACGGGGCGTATCTGTTTTTTGAACCGCTTGATGGCGCTGTAAATGATGTAGCTGCGGACGCAACAGCATTTCCGCATCGTGGCAAGGCTGTCTTTATTGTTCAGTGCTCAACGACAATCGACAATATATTCCAGCGTGAGGAAAGACTGGCTGGCGTTCTTGCGGTAAAGGCATTTATGCAACCGTTTTCCACCGGCGGTGCCTATGTTAATTATCCCGATGCTGATCTCGAAAACCCGGCACAGGCCTATTGGGGAGATAATCTTCCCCGGCTATCAGCGATTAAACGAAAATATGATCCGGACAATATGTTCCGTCACAGGCAGGGTATTCCACTGGATAGATGATGATCCATGTAGCCTTGTAACCAGGTCTGCGGAATTATTTTGAAACAACAGCCATATGATTAATCTGCTTGATCGTCGCGTTGGCTACCTGGTCTGCTTCCAGTTCCAGCGCGTCATGCCCGGTCATGTACCGCGCGGCAAAACCGTCAATGCCATAGGCCCTGTATTGCATCGTATGCTGGATTTCGTGCGCCCAGAACCAGAGACCTGACGCACCCTCGGGTTCGCGGGCAAAAACTATAATCTGGTCAATGACAACTGCATGATTTTTGCGGATCTTTGATGCGGTTGCTGGTGTTGATCCGCCCGATCCGGCTTGCTGGTAGGCTATCACCGGGATGGGGTGCTGATCGGAAGCGCCAAATTTCATATTCATGTGATTGATTGTACCGGCGATGCTTCCATTTGTATCATCAACAACATACCGAATATTTTCCAGATGCTCAGCCGGAAATGTCCATGACAATTGTGCCTTGATATGGGCGGGCAAAGGGCGGGCCTTGTCGCGATAATATTGTTTTGCCTGCAACAATGCTGACGCGATGGGGATACCTGCAAGGGTCCTTGTCCTGTTGTTTTTGTCGGTCGGATAAAGAACCGCATCTGCGATTGCACCGGGCACACTGCGCAATATTTGCTCGGGCAAAAACAACATGCCAACATGACGTCCCGTCGTTTTGCCAAAAATGATACCGGTGGTATCGACGATTGCCGTTTGGGCATGGTTTGGAATTTTGTAGCTTTTGGCGATAGCATGCACACCGGCTTTGACAGCTGCGCCAGATTCCCGCATCGACTGTCCGGCGCTTTTTTCTGTCAAAACAACATCATGAACCAATTTGGCTCCCGAGAGTGCATACAGGCCCTGGCCTGTGCGTTTGGCTGTAAACAGTATGTCACCAATTGTCCGTGCTGCTGCAATGGTAACCGGCCTTGCTATCTCCGGGTCAGTTGCAATCATGCTCTCTGCCAGATTGCTTGCAGCTTCTCCTGGCAGGGTTTGGGGAATTTGATGACCGCTTTGCATATAGGCGCGCTTGCCGTGCATGACCGGATCGGTCTGAATGCTGCTGGATGGTTTGGCACAGGCTCCGGTAGCGAATGCCAACAGGCACGATATAACAATATTCTGAAGACTCATTATCGCCAAACGCCTGCAAATCCAGTATTCACGAAACCGTGAACGTTCATCCGAAAATCGCCGCTGCTTGTCAATCAAATTATTAAAGAGGCGTTAATGGCGAACCAGTTGTTTCCTGACTGGAGGGAATGGTCCCGGCAATACAATATTGTTGGAACAAAGATTTTTTAAGCAGATTGGTTCAGTTGTGTTATCGGGCATATTAAAGCAATCTGTGTGGCTACACGCGGGGGCTTGTAACAGGATGACGAGAATATGAAAAAGACTGTGTTTCGAATTTCCCTCGTGCTTTTGGCCGGGTCACTTGTTGTGATGGCGGCTGCACAGTTTGGCTTTATGTTTGATCTGCCCGAAGCATTGCAGGTTCCACGTAGTTATGGGTTCCCTGCAAAGCTGATAGGCGTTGCCGAGATCCTGCTGGCAATTGGGTTGATGATAAACCGGACAGCGCAAGCCGCTGCATTACATTCCCTCGTTCTGCTTTCAGGCATGGCTGTTCATTATTTTATGACCCCCCGATTCGTCGAGATTTTTATCAAGGGCGCATCCCGTGTGGAACAGGTAAGCCCGACATTTATTGAATTCGTGCCCACTGTGTTGCTGATTGCGCTGGTGTTTGTTGTGTTGGTGGTGGGTCGAAAACTGGCTCAAGCAGGCAGTGTTGCGGCGACTGTTGACTGATAATTCTGTAATTATCGTGTTATAAAATACTGAAAATATTAAGCAACAATGGCGGGTTTCTCCCGTTAACGATGTCTGTCACCGGAATTTTTACCTCATCGCAATAAACTCCAAATTGCTCATTGTGTAAGTGCTGCGAATGTGTATCGCGGCGAACTGCACAAACAGGAGGTTGTTCGACATGCAGTACTTGATAAAATTCCTTGTTGTCACCGGCATGTTTAGTGCAAGTCTTTCCGGTGCAACATTTGCCATTGGGGCCGAGAACCCGATGTGGATGAAAAACGTGTTTTGTAAAAGCTGGGGCAGTTACAGGGTTTGTTACAGGCAGGCGCATTTATGCATAAACACCAAAAAAGCCGGATGTTTAATGCCTGGACAATGTGTCTATATCCTCAAGGGACAGATCGCGGATAACAGCCGCTGCGTTGCTTCTGTGCCGCGCAAAAGGGCCGGTCAAAATGTGCAATGGATTTGGGAAAGCGGTCGCAAGATGACCCTGACCTATCGGGACAATGGAACCGTCAGCCATGTAAACGGCATGTATGCCCGCCCGGATACCAGACGCGGCTGCCACCTTTTGCCAATTTCCAATGAAGTCATGTGCCTTGGGCGTTACACTCCAATGTAGGAAATGTAACCTTGACCGGTGTTAGGGCGGGTGCAATATATCCCGTCCCAAATGGCCTGGTCGTAAGGTCATTGCCTGCAGAATGACCGAATTTGTTCTTCCATCCAGTCTTTCTTTTCAATCCAGTCAATAGTTATGGGCAATCCTTTTTGATCGTTCCGAGCGGAACGGCGGGGCTGATTGCCATCAATAGATTAGCTATTGCCCTCCCGATATTGCAGGATCGCACGAGAACTGCATTTAAATCGGGTTGTGCCAGTATTTAGACAAAAGCCAACCTGTTTTTAACTTCAATAATCGAGCAGGAATTTAATGAATAATCAGGTGTCAACAGGCGTTGGCAAACCCGGGACGGTGCTTTTTGATATTGACGGTACGCTTGCTGATATTGCCCATCGAAGGCATTTTATTGAAGGTGACAGACGTGACTGGAAAAATTTCAATGACAGGATGGGTGACGATACAACCAACGAACCGGTGGTCGCTTTGTACAAGGCTTTGCAAGCGGGTGGTCAGTTTGAACTGATTATTGTAACCGGGCGGAATGCACGCTATCGGAAAGTTACGGAACAATGGTTGATCTGGAATGAGATCGTTTTCGAAACACTGCTGATGCGAGCTGAAAATGATCACCGCGTCGATTACCTGGTCAAGCAGGATATTCTCAAAAGCCTGCAAGAGGCTGGACATGAAATAGCATTCACTGTTGATGACAGACAACAGGTCGTGGATATGTGGCGCCGAAACGGAATAGTTTGCCTGCAGTGTGATGTTGGTGATTTTTAAGCTGGAATGATCAATAGTCTTGGAAAAGCGGACATAAAATTACAACGATCTATTGAGGCTGTCCGGCACCAGTTTGGGTGTTATGTGGGCAAAATAGAGCGCCCAGCCACCAAGCACGACAATGAAGCCAAGGATCAATAATTGGCTGTTAATCGCTGCCGTTAAATGTGCTGAGGCCGCGACAGTGGTGGCGCTGCCGAAAAACAAAGGCTGGCCAATTGTGTAGACCAGCGACTGGCTCACACACATGATGATAAATGCGCCATAGGATATCCGCCATCTACGTAAAAAACCTGACACCATGCAAAACGTCAACAGCACATAGACAAGATCATAGGCCTTGCGGGCTTCGGAAACATCACCCCAGCTATAGCCGCCGCGACCCCCGATTTTCACAAGAATTGACCAGGCATTATATGTATACCAGGCCATTACTGCCCAGATGATGATGATTGCGATTTTGCGGATTTTTTGATCGCCCATCACAAGGCTGCCCGTGCGAGCTTTTTGGCACGTCGTTTTTCCAGCCCCGGACGATATCGAACAAAGGCAATGCCGATAAACAGAGTCAGCAGGGAAATCACAACAAGGCCTGCAATAAGGTACGGATGATATTGCAGCGGCATGCTAGAGGCGCTGTCTTCGCCCAAAACAACAATCGGCAGGATCATTACCATGAGCACAAAGGCGCAGAAAAAGTAGGCAAGATACCCGTAGGCCATGTCAAACCACAGACCGGAAATGACAATCAAAGCGATGGCGATTGTAAAGCCGTCTTCCAGCATAAACGATTGCGCCTCTCCGATTAAGCCAAGCGGGGTAATCAGTTTTGAGATAAGCGCCAGTATGAAGACACCGATAGCCACCCGGACCGACCAGCGACAGAGTTGGTTGAGAAGTGTCGGATCAAGTCTGGTGTTTGCTGGGGATATTGTGCTCATGAAGTTTTCCGGGAAAAGTGGCGTCGCATTTTACGTTCACACTTAAAGCGCGGCGACCAGAACAGCAACCGCCACAGGGTTGTTTATGTTTATCAGGCCCGAACGACCCGAATGGCCCGGCCAAGGAAAATGCCACCAACAATCCCTGCAACCAGTGTTGAAATCACTGTGAATTCATCACTCGCAAATGTTTGCGGGCTGATCTCTTTTGTCACACCACTGGCAAAATTCATCCAGAAAACCACCATCATTGTCAGCATGGTGATCCACTCGCCCTTCAAGGTGATCATTTTATCTTCCCGGGCGATGATCCAGCTGGCTTGTTTGACATAGCCAAATGCTGATCCGAGCGCATAGCCTATACCGTAACTTGTCCATGCAAAAACCGGATTGGGAAGGCTGYCAATACTGCGCAGGGATATGATGCCAAGCAATGGAAGAAGGCAAATGAKGAYGATCGRAACCCGGCGGTCTTTTGATGCCTGATAACCAAAGAAAATCAGYAGWGCMAGCARTGGCCAAACCCAAAYGGGTGCGCCCTTGATAATGTCGATGAACATGTGTGATCTCGCTGTTGGCTCTTTTGTTGCCAAAATCTATAGAAGACCTGTCATTCAAGGCAAGGAATATTGTTCTGATTTGTTGTTATCCGGTTGCAAGCCAGAAGAACAACGGGACTGGTATGATGGCTATCAGCACTGATGCAAAAAATGCCGGGAAGGAAAACAACCGGCACATGCCCGCRGTAAAGGCTATTCCGCCACCGCCACCCAACAAGACATTTCCTGGTAGATTAAACAGTAATATCAGCACGGCATGACGGTATCGGAACAGCAAGGGGACGATTTTGTGGGGCGCTTTTGTCACCATGAAATTCTTGCGCTCTGCGTCATCAAGCGGGATCAATTCCAATACCAGATCGCGGGATTTTTTTAGCCCGAGAAAATTCAATATCCCGGCGAGGCGTTGTGGCGCAATAAACCGCCCGGCGCTCCAGGCAAGCAACAAAGCTGTCACCATGCACCCATAAACCAGCAGGGAAATTTTGCCTCCAAAGATAATCAGCAAAGCGAGGCCAATTTCCGCACCAGGCACAAAAGGAATAGCGGAAGCGCAGACATAAATCACCAACGTGGTGATGATCATTGCATGCAATAACGGGTCGTGTTCCGGCTGGTATTCTCCGGTTACCAGCTCCATGAACCAGGGTGCAAAATACCAGCTACCGGCAACCAGTACCGAATAGAGCAGCAGCAATAAAATACGGCGTTGATATGTGTGCAGCATTTGCATGCAGAATTTTCCCGAATTCCTCCACAATCTATACCTCATGTGAGGGCAGGTCTTCCTCGCTGCAAGCGTAAAACACCGGCAATCAACAAAAGTTGAATACCGATGCTCTCAAAATGCATGATGGTTTCGAAGAGTTAAACCCGGCCGGATTTTTCCAACTGAAAAATGCCGTAACCGACAAACAAAAGCGAAATGCCGGCAAACCCTGCCCGGATCTGGTTCCACAGCTGCCATTTGGGCGAATAGTCCTGCCAGATCGAAGTCGCTAACGCTTCATCTTTCGGAATATCCAGCAGAGCCAGGGCCTGGTTCATCGGTACACTGATGGTGCCGGTGGGGATCGCTGTACCCAGCATGAAAACAAGGCCTGCGAGGGCAAAGGCAACAGCAACTTTGCCGGTGCCAGCTCGCCAGGCAATCAGGGCAGTAAGCCAGCATATAATTGGCGTACCAAAAAACGCGATGGAAAAAGCTGCATTGCGGATTGCGGCATTCATTGCCTGCATGGCAGCGATGGCAATGCGCGGGTCGGCAGCATCAAGCCCCCACATGACGGTGCAGATCCAGGCATAAAATATCCCGAAAATCGCACCTGTGATTATGAGGGATGTGAAAGCAAAGCTGCGTAATAAATTCTGCATCGGATTATTCCTCAACGAGGAGAGAGGATTGCTTGGCGCGATAAACCAGAACAAACAGCGTTATAGCCGCCAGCTGCCCCATGATAACAGCGGGCCATATCAGCGGGAGTTGCGGATCAAACCATTTATGTGGTCCGAACGATATCAGGGAGAGCAAAGTTGCGCCGACTGTAAAACTCTGTCCGGTCCGGTTTGTAAGTGGACCGAGGATTAAAGCGCATGCTGCTGTTGCCAGCGACATGGCGAGATATGGCGCAATGGCAAAAATCAGTATTGTCGCAGGAGGGTGGGGAACGGATTGAGCGAAGAGAGCTGCCAGCATTACTGTTTGCAGTATGATCAGTGTGGCAAGCGCAGCTTTTGCTGGTTTGTCTGATTGGCTGGTCATCAAATTTTGGTAGATCATGGAGTTTTGGTAGATCATGGAATTTCCTTTGGCGTAATTTGGTGTACGGTTTGATATTATCCGTAACATGGTGTACGGCAATTGCCAAATCAAGGTGGGTCGCTAACTTCATCGCCAGAGCGTATTGGCAGGAGTTGGCTGTGATGCAGGAGTGGCAGGCAAATGCGCGACGAAATTCGTTTGCGACGTGAAGAAGATATTGCCAAAGCTGCCTATGGTTTGCTGGAGGAAAAAGGCTTTACCGGGATGTCGATGCTGGCAATAGCCCGGCGCGCCAAAGCCTCCAATGAAACCTTGTATCGCTGGTATGGTGACAAACATGGTTTGTTCCTCGCGCTGATTTTGAAAAATGGCGAAGATGTTCGTGAATTTCTGGTCGCAGATCTGGATGAAAACGCTTCCGCGCGAAAGACATTGAATTCTTTGGGGCCCAAATTGTTGGGACTGTTGGTGAGTGAACGGGCGATCGCGCTCAACCGGGCTGCAGCTGCAGATCCAACCGGAGTTCTGGGCGAAGCGCTGGCAAAAGGCGGCCGGGGAACGATTGCTCCATTGATCGGCAGAGTTTTTGAACGTCTAAAGCGTGAAGGCATGGTTGCGTTTGACGACACAAGAGATATCACCGGAACCTATATTAACATGCTGGTGGGTGACCTACAGATCCGCCGGGTGATCGGGACACTTGGTGAATTGACGCAGGATGAGATCCTGGCACGGGCAATCCGGGCGCAGGATGCAGTGTTCCGGCTTTATGGTGTTTAGATTGGGAAATTCCGGCGTAATATGTCCCAAATTTTAGCCTGTGATCATCCAGCCTTCAGGATTAGGTTCAGGATGGCTTGAATTTGATGGGAACAGACGATGCATGATTTCGAAGCAAGTCATTTGGGAAAAATACGTCTACTGGTCGGCCCGCAATTATTGCTGGTGCCAGGAGCCCGCATTGTCATCGAAAATGCCAATGGGAAGATATTATTGCAAAAGCGTGCCGACTTGAATATTTGGGGTCTTCCAGGCGGGAATGCTGAACCCGGGGAAGACCTGTCTGGTGTGATTGAGCGTGAGGTCTTTGAAGAGACAGGGCTTGCCATTACAAATGCATTACCATTTGGTTTTGGATGTAACCCGGATTTGGAAACAATTCGGTTTCCAAACGGAGACCAGTGCCAGTTTTTTGTATTGAACTTCCATACCATGTCATTTACCGGTGAATTGAGGATGCTGGATGGGGAAAGTCTTGCACTTGAATGGTACGCCAAAGATGCTCTGCCGGAGATGCTGCCAAATATGAAAGCCAGCATTCTGGCTTACCATCGTTTTCGCACGACGGGTATTTTCCAAATGATTTGAACGCAATAGTGAAAGTCGAAAACCAGTATTGCCAGGTGCCGGTACATCCAGCAATAACATGAAAGAGGGCAACAAATGCAGAGACCGGAAATCAACCAGTCAATCGTCTTTACCTATTGTGATGATCTGGAAGTTGCCTCGACATTTTTCCGGGATGTTATGGAGCTGGAATTTGTTGTTGATCAGGGTGCCTGCCATATTTTCCGACTGACGGAATTAAGTTTTCTTGGTGTATGCTGTTTACCTGACCGACCCAAATCATCCGTTGGTGTAATGATCACCATTGTCTCAAGTGATGTTGATGGCTGGCACAAATTCCTGACTTCAAAAGGCGTTGAATATATCAAGCCACCGAAACACTCCGAAGAGTTTAAAGTTTATTCTTCACTGTTTCTCTCGCCCCACGGATATCGCATCGAAATTCAGAATTTTGATGATCCTGACTGGAGCAAGGGTGTCATTTGTTGAACGTTATTGATCGCCGACTGCAAATACAAACCGGCCCCAAAAAGGACCGGTCACCAAAATTATTTGTTCAATACTGAAAGCTTCAGCAGCGGATCAATAATAGACCCTGCGGCAAACTTTTCTTTTCTTCCAGTGGTGGTGGCCATGATATTTGCTCCACACACGGACTTTTTTATACCAGCATTTCTTTTTGGTACGCTGATAGTGGCTTCGATAACCATAATGATTGTGATGATGGTTTGAATAACCACTGCTGTAACCATTGCCGAAACCAAACTGCAGAACAAATCCTGTTGCCTGGGCCGAGGTCGCTGTACCCAGAACAGAAAATGTGATGAGTAAGGCAGTTGCGATGTTGATTGCTTTTGTTTTGAGGCTCACGTCTCTCTCCATGTATTCAAGTTGCAGGGTATTGTTCAACGATCTTGCTCAACCGCTTTTGTTAACCACAAGATTGCAGTTCTCCGGTGAATGCATCCTGAGACGTCCATTCATCTTTTGTTCATAATCTGGTTTGGCGATGTGTGTTGTTGCACCATGAATTTTGGTTTAGGGAGTAAGAGACTGAAAGGGTTTCTAAAATCGCTTCTGATGCCAACAAAAAACCGGCTGTGTGAGCGGCCGGTTTGTTGCTGATTACTTTGGATCGTCGGGTCTAGTAGCGAATTTTGCGGCAAACTTTCTTTTTCTTCCAGACATAATAACCTTCATAATTGTCCCAGACGCGCTGTTTTTTGTACCAGCATTTTTTCTTGTAGCGTGGTGCGTGATAGGTAGGTGTGTAGGTTTTGTGGGTGCTATATCCACCGGAATTACCACTACCGTAAGAATTTCCATAACCACCGGCGACCGCTGAACCAGCTGCGCCCAAAGTTGCAACGCCAATTATCAGGGCTGCTGCGATATTAATTGTTTTTGTGGTTTTGGTCATTTGTACTCTCCGGTTACTTTGTGTGAGGCTCAATGCCGTGTTGTTAAAAGCACCATGACAGTTGATGACTGAATGCTCTCTGAGAGAGTGGTTCACATTCCATTCATCGAAGGTTTTTCATTTAATCGGAGTTTGATGACAGGCTTCCCGCGCCGGGTTTCCCGGTCTTTTAAACGAAAAACCGGCCTCAAATGGGCCGGTTGAATTATTGATATGCGTGTTTCTGAAGTAGGCTATTTGGTACAGGTCTTTACATCTGTCATCACCATACGACCGACTTCTGCATTCCAGTGAGCATTGGTTTCAATCCAGCAATTTTTGTTATCAGCCGGGCTGTTGGGGCGGGGTGAATTGGACGCACTGGTGTCTGCGGTTTCGGTTCTGTCACTGGTTTGGTGAGCGACAGGATTGCCTGGTGCCTTGCTTGCAGCAAAGGCCCAGTTTGTTGCGCCGAATGTTGCTGCGCCGAGCAATAAAATACATGAAATTTTGAGAGTGTTTGTCGCAATTGACATCGCCTGTCCCCGAAAATGTTTTTAAAAATATTGTTGGCTGCATCGTGTCAGACCTGCGCTGAATGTGATCTGAAACGGTCGTTCAGGGTGTGTTCATAAATCTTCAGACGATTCTTTCACACAACAAAAAACCGGCTCCTTGCGGAACCGGTTGTCTGTATTGGCGCTCTGAATAAGGGAGGAGTTGGCGCTTCTAGTAGTAAGCCTTGCGG